>NYZG01000039.1 GCA_002687025.1 Candidatus Poribacteria bacterium | reverse complement strand
TGGCCGCCTTGCTCGTGATCCAACGCGAGTACCGCCGCAAGGGCATCGACCCCGAGTTGGCCGCTTCGGTCATCTTCATGGCCATCGTGGGCGGCGTTGCGGGGGCCAAGCTCTACTATGTCGGCCTGACCGGGTGGGATCTGCGCAGCATACTCTCGGGAGCCGGGCTAGCCTGGTACGGCGGCCTGATGGGCGGCGTCGCGGCGGTGCTCATCATGCTCATGCGCGACAAGCGCGCGCTACGCCTGGACGACGCCGGCAACCCCACCGGACGGCGACTCGGCGAAGCGATCGACCCCGTCGGCCCGGCGACGTTGATCGGGCAGATGTGCGGGCGCATCGGCTGCTTCCTCTCCGGCGACGGCGACTACGGCCCCCCGACCGACCTGCCGTGGGCGATCGCGTTCCCCAACGGCACGATCCCCACCGTCATCGACGGCGAGGCGATAGCCGTCCACCCAACGATGCTCTACGACGTGCTCATGCTGGGGGCGGCGTTCGCGGCTGTGTGGATGCTGCGAAAGGTTTGGGACCACCGGCCGGGGACGCTGTTCGGTCTCTCCCTGATCCTTCTCGCGTTGGCGCGCTTCGTCAGCGAGTTCTGGCGTATGACGAAGGTGTTCGCCTTCACTTCGACGCCGATGGGGTGGGAGACGCGGTCGCTACGGGACTACGTTGACGGGACCGCATGGAGCGGCGCGCTCATCGCGCACGGCATCAGCGAATTCCAGATATGGTCCCTGGTCGCGATCGTCGGGGGCGCGGTCGTCATCTGGCGCGCGCGGTCGGCCTCACGGCAGAACGCGTAGCCACGTGCGGCTCAGCAGCCCCTCCGTCAGCACGATCACGAACGCCGCGACGTAGAACCAACGCGCCACGCTTTCGTACGCAGGCGGCCGATACACTTCGATGGCGCTACGTTCCAGCCGGTCGATTTCCCCGAGCACGTCCGCGAGCGCCTGCCGGTCTCGCGCGTTGAAATACCGCCCGCCCGTGCCCCGGGCGATCTCCTGCAACGCCTCCTCGTCCAGCTTCGTCACCAGCGGCCGCCCGTCCGCGCCGCGGACGAAGTCCGCCCCGAACACGGGGTCATCGATGGGTATGCGGGCCCCTGCCTCGCTGCCCACGCCGATCGTATAGACCCGGATGCCCAACGCCGCGGCGATGCGCGTCGCGTTCTCGGGATCGACCTCGCCTCGGTTGTTCTCGCCGTCGGTGAGTAGCACGACCACGCGGCTCTCGCCCGTCGAGTCCTTCAGCCGCGCGGAGGATTTGACGAGAGCGTCGCCGATCGCCGTGCCGTCCAGTTCCGCCAGGGAGAAATCCGCCGCCTCGATGAGTCGGTCCACCGCGCCGTGGTCCAGCGTGAGCGGCGCCTGAAGGAAGGCGTCTCCGGCGAAAACGACCAACGCGATGCGGTCGTTCTCGCGGGCTCGCACGAAGTCGCGTAGCGTGGCCTTCGCGGCCGCGAGACGGTTGGGCGCCAGGTCCTCGGCCCGCATACTNCGAGACAGGTCCAGCGCGAGGCAGATGTCGATCCCCTCGATGGTCGTCGTCCCACCGACGTACGCCGCCTCGGGGTGCGCCATTCCCATGATGATGCAGGCGATGGCCAGCGCGCGCATGCCTCGCGGCACGAGCACGTTGACGTGCGCCGAAGCTCCGGGAGAAGGCAGCAGCGAGATCGCGGGGTAACTGATGCGAGGGGCGCGTCGCGCGAGAAGGTGATCGACGATCCAGAAGACGGGAACCAGCAACAGTCCCCATAGGGCGACGGGAAACTGCCACCGCAACCAGGCGCCTCCCTGCGGGGTCACCGCCCCTTCTCCGCCACCGCGACGCCGAACCCCAGACGTGTGCGTATCGCCAGGCCGACGCCCAGCAAGCTTGTGGTGAGAAACGCCGCCGTGCCCAACGCGAACGGGTCGAACATCACGAGCAGGGCGTATGTTATGTACACCGGGAAGAACGGCAGCACGCT
Organism: Candidatus Poribacteria bacterium; assembly: GCA_002687025.1. Classification (GTDB taxonomy): domain Bacteria; phylum Poribacteria; class WGA-4E. Next base: position 8,130 of record NYZG01000039.1, on the reverse strand, counting down.
ACGAGCTTCCCGTCGGCGAGTGATCGCCCAGCCGACGGCTACGAACACGCCCATCTTCCCGAGCGCCGCGGCGAGAAACAGCATCCCCCAAAGCAGGATGGCGAACGGGATGCCCACGCCCGAGATGACCAGCGCGACCGTGAACGGCACGGCGAGGATAAACGCGGCCACGCCCAGGATCATCGGACCCAGCGGCCGCCGCGGGAACACCAGCGCCATCAGCCGCACCCGATAGCTGGCGAATCCAAGCAGCGTCGCCTGCCCAAGCAGCATGAGAAGCGCCATGCTCACGTTCCACCGCAAGTACTGCTGGTTGTCGTAGAGCTTCCGCGCGACCGCCTTCCCGGACAGGATGGAGATGCCGGTGCGCAGGACGAGATACCGGTCGCGCGCCTCCCATGCCCTGAGTAGGTCGTCGCGGACCATCACGAGCGCCTCGTAGAGAGTTTCGGGGCGCTCCGGGCCCATGGGCACGACGGTCGTAGCTCCCGGGGCGTCGTCAGCCGGGTCGTCTTGGGCTGTAGCCGTCAACCCGAGCAACAGAAGGCATGTGAGCGCGATCAGGCGGCGTGTCATGCGTCCTGGGGCTCGGCGTCCGCGAGTTCCTCCGGGCGAGGCGCCCGGATCAGCTTCCACGCCATTATGATGACGATCGCGAGCATGATGTACACGAACCACTGCGCCCGAGCCGGGTCTCCGAGCGCGTTGTTGATGACCTTCCCAACCGCGAGTCCCACGGCAAGGACGGGTATCAGCGCCGGCAACTGCCGTACCACCGTCCGGTTCAGCAGACCCGCGCGCGTGAACGTCACGATCTTCACGCCGTTGACGAAGAAATACAGGACCGTGGCCGTCGCGACCATCGTCGCGGGGAACGTCTCGCCCGCGGGGAGGACCAGCAGGAAATAGACCGACGAGATGATCCCTCCGACATGTCCCATTGTTGAGAACACGCCTATGAGAAGGCCGAGGGCCAGACCGAGAGCGGTTGCCCACACCGGCGGAAGGTTGGCGGGCTGAAGATTTATCCATCCGATCATCCGAGCGATCTGCACCGGCACGAAGGCCAGCGCGAGGAACCCGAGCGTCTTCTTGACCCAATACTCGGGCAGGCGTACCAGGTGACGCGTCGTGATGATGATACCCACCACGGCGCCTGGAAGCAGGCGCAACGCCGCCAACGCGTTCCATTCGCCCCAATACAGGGCGAAGTTGACCGTGTCGGAGAGGATCAGCAGTGGGAGCACAAGGGCCAGGCTGTGCTTGGCCGGGTACACCATGGCCATGAGCGGCGTGACGCCAATCCCCACGCCTCCCGCGAATGCCGATTTCCCCAGACCCGTGTAGAAGGCGGCAATCTGCGCGATCGTGCGGCGCTTGGTACTGTCTTGCAAGTGCTTCAGCTCTCGGAGGACGTTACAGGAGAGACTTGACCACGCCGCCATCCACCTGGATCGTCGCCCCGGTGACGTAGCACGCCGCCTCGGAGGCGAGGAACACCGCCACGTTCGCGAACTCCGCGGGATCGCCGAGCCGGCCCATCGGGATCGTGGCGGCCATCGCCGCCATCTCGTCCTGTTCGGACGTGCCGTTGGCGGTGGCGCGGGCGTTGGCGATTTCCGCAATGCGGTCCGTGTGGATCAGCCCGGGACACACGTTGTTCACCGTGACGTTGTGCGGCGCGAGTTCCGTGGCGGCGGTCTTGGCAAAGCCGATGACCGCCGCACGGATCGTGTTCGACAGGATCAGTCCGTCGACGGGTTGTTTCACGGACAGCGAGGCGAGGTTGATGATGCGTCCCCACCCGCGTTCCTTCATCTCCCCGGCGACTTCGTTCACGAGCGTTATCACGCTCATCAGGGTGAGCCGATGGGCCTCGTCGTAGCTTTCGACCGGCGTGTCGAAGAACCCACCCGGAGGGGGTCCGCCCGCGTTCGTCAGCAGGATGTCCACCTGCCCGAATCGCGACCGCGCCTCTGCGATGAGCCGCTTCGCGTCGGCGGGATTCGACACGTCCGCCTGTACGGGATGCACGTTCGCGCCCGTTTCGGCGGCAATCTCCTCAGCCGCCTGGCGGATGCGCCCTTCGTCCCGCGAGCAGATGGTCACGTCCGCGCCTTCCCGCGCCAACCCGAGCGCGATGGCGCGCCCAAGCCCGCGACTGGCGGCGCAAACGACGGCCGATTTCCCTTCGAGGCCCAGATCCATTCGGCTACTCCCGACAGTGCGTCGACTATTCGAGGATCGACTTCTTGAGGTAGTTCCCGCTCAGCAGGAACCCGAGCGGACGCCGATCGCCTTCGAACGACCCGTCCTCGTGCTCGATGACGATGTCGCCGTCCCATTCGAGCTCGTAGAAGAGGGCGAAGAACGCCGGCCAGTCGAACTTGGCGAAGCCGGGCAGACGGTAACGCCACCAGCCGCGGCTGTACGTCCCGCGCCACGCCACCTGATCGTCGTAGATCTCCGTGTCCTTGGCGTGGATGATGTGGATGCGGTCGATGAACTCCCGCACCGCCTTCATGCTGTCGATGCCCTGCCACATGAAGTGCGACGGGTCGAACTCCAGCCCGATCCGTTGCGACGGCACCGCCTCGAACATCGCGGCGATGGCTTCCGGCGTGACGGTCAGGCTCCCGCCGTCGGCGAACGGCCCACGGCCGCCGGGCCAGTTCTCAAAGGCGACATTCACGCCTTTGGCCTCTGCGAGATCCGCGACGGGCGAATACACTTCCTTGAACATCGCCACGTTGTCTGCCAGCGACTTGGACGGGTCGTAGCCCATGGGCGCCGCGCCGGTGAGCACCGCGCCGCCGAATTCGTTGGCCATGTCCATCAGGCGGCCCATGCTGCCCAACTCGCCCGCCATTTCCGCCTTGGACGTGCGGATACTCGGCCCCAGCACCATGAACGACGCTACGCGCACGTCGTATTGGGCGAGGAGCTTCTTTGCCGACTCACGTTGCGCGGCGTCGTCGATCCAGCCGGCGGAGCCACCGATCTCGATACAGGTGAACGGGCCTTCGTTCGCAAGCTTCAGAGCATCTTCCGAGAAGGGCGTGAGGAACCCAAGTTCCATGGAGTCATCTCCAATAGGCTGCCGTAAAGCCGTGCCGTATGGTCGTTGTGACGGAGTCCACGCAGTCCACCACCGAATCTAGCACAGCGACCAAAGTCCAACAAGACGGACCGGCGTCGGAACGGCGATTCCAGAGCCAGCAGGCCGCCGGAGGCCGTCGATGCGGCCGCCTCCGTCACGACGTGGAATCGGACGACGGTGGGAGGATATCGGGAAGGGAGGACTCGAACGTCGCCTTGTCGTGGTAGCCCACCAGCCGACGGGCGATCTGGTGGTCGGCGTCGATGAGGAACGTCGTGGGAATGATGGAGACGCCCCCGTAAGCCTCGGCGATGCCACGGACGGCGGACTCGTCCCCCTGGAGGATTGGATAGTCGACCGAGTGCTCCGCGACGAACGCCCGCGTGGCGTCAGGCGTGTCGCCGACGGAAACGCCGATGACAACAAGCCCCGCGTCTCGATGCGCTTCGTAGAGTTCGACGAAGTGTGGGGTTTCGCGTACGCACGGGTCGGCGGAGAGCGCGCAGAAGTTCAATATGACCGCCCTGCCCTTGAAGTCCGACAGCGAAACGGTCTTCCCGTCGAGGTCGACGAGGGCGAAGTCCGGCGCGGGGCCCAGGTTCTCCTCCACCACCAGCGCGTCGGGAGATACGCGGGGGGCCTCCTCCACCGACCGACAGCCGGGCATGACCGCCAGACCCACGGCCAAGAGCAGGGCCGCCATCACGAGCGCCGGGCGAACCGTCGTCATAGGGTGCGCCTAACCCAGCCTGTCGCGGGCCGTAACGCGCCACTCCGCGGTGACGGCGCCGCCCTCGACGAGATGGGCGCTCTTGTGCAGCGCGACCGTCGGGCAGATGTGCGTCGGACAGACGAAGACGGGGTCGCCGACCTTCAGGCTGTCGCGTGTGGGCTCGTCCGTGAGTTCGAGCACCCAGTGTTCCTCGCTCTGCCCGCCGACTTTCGCTCCCGGCACGTTCAGCACCTGGCCACGGTCGCCGGCCGGGTCGGCCCCGATCGCCTTGTGTCCCAGGTCGAGGCAGGCGAGATGCGGCAACGGCCGCGATATGACGCGGCTCAACAGGATCGCGGCCGGCGTGAAGCCGAGGTCTGGCAGACCGTCGCCGTAGCTACAGTCGTGCAATACGAACGTGCCCGGCGACGCTTCGACATCGTCCTGGCGCGCGTAGTAGGGAAACGGCGGCGTGCCCCCGATCACCAGCAACGACGCGGCGATGCCCTCGCCTCCGAGCGTGTCGCGCAGGCCTCGGACGACGGCGAGTATCTCCTCGCACGCGCGATCCCGCTCGCCGACATCCCTGGCGCGATTGTGGCCGTCGTAGGCGTGCAGGCCGACCGCCTCCAGCCCTGCGATCTTCGTCAGCGCGCGATACAGGTCGAGCGCGCCCTCGTCGGCGGCGATGCCGGTGCGGTTCATGCCCACATCGAGGTCGACCAGCACCTTCGCCGTCAAGCCGGCGCGTTGCATCGCCGCGCCCAGCGCCTCGGCCGCGCCGAGATCGTCCACGACGCTCTTGAACTCCGTCTTGGGATGCTCGGCCATCAGGGCGGCAAGCGCGCCCGCATTGGGTCCGACCATCTGGTACGCGATGAGAACGTCCGGCGCGCCCGCTTCGGCGAGCATCTGCGCCTCGCGCAACGTGGCGCACTTGTGCTTGGTGATGCCCACCGCCAACTCGCGACGGACGATCTCGGGGGTCTTGTGCGTCTTCACGTGGGGGCGCAATCGCGAGGGGTCGCCGCGGGAAAGTTCCAAGGCCCGTCGGATGTTCGCGTCGATGATCTCGCCGAAGAACAGCAGCGACGGCGACAGCAGCGAGTCGAGACCACGAACATCGTAGCGTGCGTCCATATCCGCGGGCCTCCCGTTGCGATCGACTGTCGAGTGGGTACGACGCGTGTGCCGTCGGCGGAAACATCCCACGCGGACAGACCCGTGTCAAGACGAGACGGGCCCGAATGCCGCTTGACCGGCCGACGGCGCCCAACGTATACGGCATGCTGATCGTCCACCGCCAACCGAGGAGCCCGATAGTGCGCTGCCTATACATCGCCGTGCCGTGGATTATCGCGTCCGTGGTTGCCGCCCTGGCTCAGGACGCGCCGACCGATCCGCAATCGCGGGCGATGATGTCGCGTCCGATCGTCGGTCATGTGACCGAGTCGACGGCGATGGTCTGGGCCGCCACGCAGGAGAGCCCGGAGGGGCTGCGTCTCGAATACGGCGGCAAAGGCGACCCGGCCGCGGCGCCATCTGTCGTCGACGGCATCGTGAACGCCGACGCGGACCACTCGTCCGTCGTCTTCGCCGTGCCGGACCTGACGCCGGAGACGACCTATCTCTACCGCGTTCGGTGGGCAGACGAAGCGGCCGACCCGTTCCCGAAGGAGGCGATCGACCCCTGGCAAGCGCCGTCAAGCGACGGCAGATCCGGCGAGTTCACGACGGCGCCTCCGATGGGGACGCGCGGCAGATTCACGGTGGCAGTGTCGTCGTGCATGCATTCAGGGAAGGAACCCGAGCAGCTCTCGTGGCGCCTGATGCGCTCTCAGCAGCCGTCCCTGCACCTGCTCCTCGGCGATGTCGTATACGCCGACACGACCGACAGAAACGTGCTCTGGGATCATCACTTGAGGCAGCGCGCGGTCGCCGACTTCGGAAATCTCCTCAGCACAACACCGACATACGCCATGTGGGACGACCACGACTACGGACCCAACGACTCGGACGGAACCGCGGCAGGCAAAGAGGACTCTTTACGCGCGTTCGGGGAGTTGTGGGCGCTCCCGCCGCTGGGGACGGCCGCCACGCCCGGCGCGTTCTACCGTTTCCAGTGGGGAGATGTCGAGTTCTTCATGCTCGACGGGCGCTACCACCGTTCCCCCGACAAAGCCCCGAACGACGATGCCAAACGCATGCTCGGGGACGAGCAGTTCGCATGGCTACTGGAAGGGCTGACGAACTCGACGGCGACGTTCAAGGTGTTGGCGTCGGGCAGCACGCTTCGGGCGAGCGGCGCCGACGGATGGCGCCTCTACGACTTCGCGCGGAATCGGCTCTACGGCGCCATCATGGACAACGGGATCGACGGAGTCATGTACCTCTCCGGCGATGTCCACGCCAGCCTCATCGAGGTCCACGAGACAGGCGGCTATCCGCTGGTCGAGGTGATCTCGTCAGGGATCGCGAACGGCGCGGCGCACAGCTTCGCCACGTTGTCGTTCGACACGGCGGCAGCCGACCCGACCGCGCGCGTGCGCATCATCTACGGCGACGGCTCCGTTCCCGAGGACCACTCATTCACGCTGTCTGAGATGTCCGTCGGGGAATAGGGGCGCTTTCCGGTAGTCGCTATTGTGCCACCGTCGTGGGGCGACACAGCAGGTCATGTCGGAAGTAGCCGCTACGTGGCCGAGGCGAACATAACCGACACCGTGGCAACTGCGGCTCCGCCTCGCCGATCTCGGGGGTGTGCATGCGTGGGCCGCGGGCCTGCCGCCATACATCAGGGCCGGCGCGCGCGTACGATGCCGGCGCCCGTCCCGCAATAGATCACGTCTCCGACAATCGCGATCGTGTGGAAGACCCACTTCTCACGGCCGTAGACGCCGCTGCCGATGTCCTCGCCAGGCAGCAGGATGCCGTCTTTAGGCGTGCCGCCAGGGCTGAGCCGAATCCAGTCGTCTGCGCCCGCTGGCAACGCGAAGGCTCCGTGACCTCCGACGGCATACACCGCGCCGTCGGCGACGGCGATACCGAGTATGTTATCGAACCGCAACTCTGGACGCAGGTAGCTCCAGCTCTCCCCCTCTTCTGAGCGGAAGATCATGCCTTCCGAAGTCCCCACGTACTGAGTCGAGCCATGGGCGGCCACCGCTGTGGCGGAATGAGTCCGCAACGCGACAGGCTCCCACGAAACACCCTCGTTGCGTGTAACGAACAGCCCGGCGCGACCTGCCGCATAGAGGCCGTCCGGCGTGGCTGCCAAGGCGCGGAGGTCCCCACCAGGGACCGGCATCGGCGCCGCGCGCCACTGCTGGGGCGGATCGCTCCATCGCCAGTGCAGCACGTCGCCGTTGGGCGTGCCAGCGTATGCCTCTTCATCGCCCACCGCGATGCACACCGCGCGCGCGACTGCCTCGGGGGAGCCTACGGCCCGCCAAACGCTCTCATCCTCGACCAGCGCGTAGACCCCGTGCCCGGACACCACAACGTACGCCAACCCGCGTTCGTCGCCTTCCCCAGAGGCAGCGAGAGCGATGACATCCAGAGACGGCAGCCCTTCGTTAAGAGGGGTGAAACCGCCCCTGTTTTCGCCGTGCAGCGACCTGTACACTCCGGCGCCCCGCACGGCGCCGTACTCGCGGCCGTATCCACCTCGTATGCGCACGGCGGCGATCAGGTCCAGACTTGGCAACCCACTGTTGCTAGCGGACCAGCCGGGGTAGTCCTCCGCCTTCGAGTAGAGGCCCTGGTCGGTCGCGACCACGTCATACTCCTTGGCATGGATGGCGCCCCGCAGTTGCATACCGGGCGGACCGTGGCGGCCAGTAAACCATGTGTCGCGATGTTCGTGGAGAGCGAACTCCTGGCCTGCCTCGGTAGCCACGCTCAGGTGAAAGCGAGTACCGCGTCTCTGGTAGGCGAGCCGGCGTATGTCCACGTCGCGCACGAGGAGCGAGATCGGCGTCAGAGCGCCGGTGCTCACGTCCATCAGATTCAGACCGTCGGTGTGCACGTACGCGACGCCGTGTGAGACGCCGCTGAACCACATGTCACGCGGCGTCGACGGCACTTTGACCCAGTCGCCTTTGGATTGGGCTCGATACAGACCACGGGCAGGCCCGCTGTTGACGTGGGCGTACAGGGCGTCACCGTCACCGGCGAGCTTCCACACACGGAGCCCGGCCAAGCCATATGGCTTCCATGTTTCCGTCCTGGCGTCGAATTGGTGTACGCCTGCGTCGGATGTGCCCGCGTACAGAACGTCTGCGGCGGCCGCGACCGTACGCGCCGGCGCCTGACCCGG
>NYZG01000038.1 GCA_002687025.1 Candidatus Poribacteria bacterium | reverse complement strand
GTTTGTGAATAAATATAGTTTTTTCACAGAAAAGATTGCGCTTCACCACCGGCGGTCCAACTCATCCAGTGAATGCACCTCGACCTTTCCATCCATGATCAAGGCTATGCAACAGTCGCTCGCCAGATCGGGGGTCTCCCATTTGTGACCACCAATCTCCAGATTCTGTAAACCTGCACCAAATACCACCTTCCCGGGATTGATGCTATAAACAGCGTACGATTGCCTGATTTCTCGGACCGAAGCAGATCCCGCACCCAGAGGTTCTTGCAACAGTGGCGCAGCATGGTATCCCTTCTACGTAGTTCATCTACATCGTCAGGGTGGAATAGTTCCTTGGCCGTATCAGTCACCGTTGATGACGGATTGTCAGCAACGAAGGAGAGGATCGCTAGGTCTAGGTCTTCGATAGACATATGATTTACCTAATGGCATCATTATTATATGATTGTTCACAGAAAATATTGCGACCGTTTTTCGACCCCTCTGGCACCCCCCCGCGACCTCCCAACAGATGTACGGGCATATTACGTACAGAACCTGAAAATCAGAACTTATAAACATGCTTTTATCGTCGACAAAATGCCAAAAAAAGCCTGCCCGTAATTCGCATTAGATATCCGGGCGGGGCTACCAATTCGGGATGAATTGGTGGTGCACCAGCAATCGACCGGGCCGGAGCCCAGCCGATACCGGTGCAACCATCAAGCTTTCCGGCCGTGCCGTGCACGGCCGTAAACCTTGACCAAAAACGGGCTTAGCCCAACGAAGCCACAAAAAGGGCTATAGCGCACCCCCGCTCCGGAATCCGTGAGGGCTTCCGCCGGTGCGCTGCCGCTCGCCCTGCTGCAGGTGGTTGGATGTGGCCGACGATGCCGAGCTGATCGACCGACGAAGCCGCATGACGGGCGAACGCCTGATCGAGCGGGAATCTCCGGCCTATGTCGAGCGGCTGACAAGCATCTGCACGGGCACACAGTTCTGGGACGACGAAGAGACCAGCCGCTGGCCACTGTCGCACCTGGCGCAGGTTTCGCCCGAGAGATTCTTGATGGTCATCGAGAGGGTTGCCCATGAGCGCCCGGCACTCAGGGCGGAGCTCGCTTCGTGGTTGGCCTGGTGGGGCCCGGACCTCGGTCCCTGGTCCGTGCGGGCTCTGGTGTTGGCCCGCAAGTATGGAGCGGCCAATGCAGAGGGATGAGCGAAGCCTGACCACGGCGTCCGCCGAGTTCGTTCGGGAGCACCTGCACTCATCGGGCGGCGTGCATGAGGACGTCCGAGCGAGAATCTCGGATGCCCGGCGAACGGCCTACGGCCGCATCGCCGGTGAGAGAGGGGGGATTGCGTGAACCTCATCGTTCGATCCATCGACTTCTCGGGCTCCATCGCCGACGGCCCGGGAGTTCGCTCCGTCCTGTTCGTCCAAGGCTGCAGGAGGCGGTGCCCGGATTGTCACAACCCCGAAACGTGGCCGCTGGATGCCGGGAGCACCGTTCCCGTGGCCGAGCTTGCCGGCCAGATTCGGAGTCGTGCTTTCAACAAGAAACTGACCATCTCAGGGGGCGAACCGTTGCTGCAGGCCGACGCTGTCCTGGCCCTCCTCGAACGCCTGCCCGACTTCGACGTTGCTCTGTATACCGGGGCCGATCTCGGAGATGTGCCCGAGGAGCTCCTGGCCCGACTCGACTACATCAAGGCAGGCCGCTACGACCGAGAGAAGCGAACGACCACGACGCCCTACGTGGGCTCGTCGAATCAGCAGTTCATTGCTCTGGAGCGGAGACGGAGATGAAGGGAATCCAGTTCGACAATGCGGCGCAGCGCAAGACCTACGTGGGCGTCGTCTACGAAGCCGGGACGCGCGCGATCAAGGAGCAGGTGCTGGAAGCACTTCCGCCCGAGTTCTCGCGGCTGCACAACGAGGGCTGGATCCACATCCACGATCTCGAGGCCTACGGGCAGACGTACAACTGCCTCCAAATGGATATCCTGCGGGGGTTCCCGTACGAGCGATTCGAGCCCTACTCCGGCTTCAGGAAGATCACTGGGATCTTCGACCACTTCCGCGATCTCGTCGTCAAACTGGGCAACGAGCAGTCGGGTGGCATTGGCTTTCCGAACTTCGATCTGGACCTCGAGTACCTGTTCGAGCGGCTCGACATCGAAGACAGCGCCGAGACCCGCCAGGCGCTTCGGGACTCGATCGAGGCCTTCGTGGACTGGTGCAACCGTTCCAGGGAGCGCTGCGGCCAGACCACCTACTACGTGTCCTTGAACATCGGGCTTGCGACTGGTCAGGTTGGCAGGTTCGTGTCGCGCGCCTTGCTCGAGTACTTCCGCGAGTCGTCCCTCGACGTCATCAAGCCGAACATCGTCTTCAAGGTCAAAGACGGGGTGAACCACCTGCCTACGGACCGGAACCACGATCTGTTCCGCCTCGCGGTCCAGTGCACGTGCAAGAAGATGATCCCGACGTACCTGCTATTCGACTCGGCGGCGAACGCAGCCTACGACCCGCTCAAGGTCGGCATCATGGGGTGCCGGACCAAGGTCGTGGCCAACGTGTTCGGCGAGGACCGGTCCATAGGTCGGGGCAACATCGACTACGTGACCATCAACCTCCCGCGGATCGCCCTTGACGTCGACCGTCAGCACGGCGGCCGCAACGGAGCCGAGAAGGTTCGACGCTTCAAGGAGCGCTGGGCAAGCATTGCCGGCGTCGTCAGGGATATCCTACTGGATCGGTACCGTCGCCTGCTCGACCTGTCCCCGGACGACTTCCCGTGCAACCAGACCTACCGCTTGTGGCTCGCGGATCTGGACTCGGGCGGCGGGCTCGAGGATGTGCTCCGGCATGGCACGTTCTCCGTTGGCTTCATCGGGCTCTCCGAGGCGGTTGAGGTGCTGCTCGGCGAGAAGTACTTCGCCACGGCCAGGGGGCGTGAAGTCGCCCTGGACCTCGTGCGCCACATGCGACAGGTTGTCGATGGGTACCGCCAGCAGCTGACGATGAACTTCACGCTGCTCGCCTCGTCGGGCGAGTTCATCTCCGGCCGCTTTCCGGCGCTCGACCGGCTGACCTTCAAGCATCCAGTGATCCAGAAGGAGTACTACACGAACTCGTTTCACGTGGACGTGGATTCTGGGCTGGATCCGTTCGGGAAGCTGGAGGTCGAGGGGCCGTTCCACGCGCTCTCGAACGGCGGCTGCATCTCGTACGTGGAGTTCTCGTCGGCTCCCATCGAGAACGCGGAGGCCATCGAAGAGGTCATTCAGGCTGGAATCGACCACGGTGTGAACTACCTCGGCGTCAACTTCCCGCTGGATCGATGCCTGGACTGCGAAGTCCACGGTACGTTCGATCGCTGCCCCCGGTGCGAGGGCACGCGCATCCACCGGATCCGCAGGGTGTCCGGCTACCTCGAGGACCTTCAGTTCTTCACCACCGGCAAGAAGGCAGAGGTCGGTCGACGGACCCCGAACGCTACACTGCATCCCCGTGGAGGGTGCTGATGCACATTGCCATCGAGGGGATGGACGGTGTCGGGAAGACCACGGTGGCCCGTCTACTATCGACGCGGCTGGGGTTCGACGTCGTCGAGAAGCCCCTGCGCTACCTCCTGGACGAGCCGGGAGAGACGGCCAACTACGTCCATACCCGTGACTACATCAACCAGCAGGTGGAGAACGACCCGCTCAGGGCATGGTTCTACGGTCTTGGGAACGTGTTCCTGTATCACCGCTTCCGCGGACGGGACGTCATCACCGACAGGCACTTCGCATCGAACTACTTCTGGTGCGGCGGGCCCGGTACCGAAGACATCTTCAAGTGCATGGTCGATCTGGTCGGCAAGCCCGAGCACACCTTCTTGCTCCACGCTTCGCTCGAGGAGGCCACCAGGCGCATCCGAGGCCGAGACGCGCAGGACCCCGATCTAGAAAAGGCGGCGCTCGGTGCGAGGGCCAGACAGAAGATGGAGTCCTTTCTGGTGCGGTACGACATGCCCCACACGGTCGTCGACACCACGAGCCTGCGGCCCGAGGAGGTCGTCGACGTGATGCTCGGCGTCCTGCGCGAACGCGGGGTCATTCCTGCCAACGCCAACCCCGTCGACTGCCCACCCGAATGAGCATCATCCTCAACGTCATCAACTACTTCTGGAAGCTCGGCTTCAACGAGGAGAGCCCCGACGTCTACGCGAAGGCGTACGATGGGTCGCAGCGATTCCTGCTCGATCTCCATGAAGAGACTTTCGACTTCGGCGTGGCGGTGGAGGTACTGGACCCGTCGTTCGAGTGTTTTTCGCAGAAGAACTTCGTCGTGATGGAGTCACTGGATCGACTCCTCGGCAGAGGGGTCCCGCCGGACGCTCTACGCATCGGCGGTCGCGCTGGCTTGGACTACACGGTGGCAACCGGCCACGGATCCGTGCTCGTCGCCGTCCGTTGCACGATCTGGGAGGAGGAGTACGACGAGGCGGTGGCGTCTCTTGAATCCGCGGACCGCCTGCCGCCTTCTTTCCAGAGCGTGGACGGGGACATCGAGTGGCTCGTGGTCTACACGCCGCGCTTGAAGGCCGGGCTGGTCGAGCATCGCTGCGCCTGGTTCCCAAAGGGCCGGTGGCTGGGGGGCATGGCGGACGCGCGGCCGGGGATCTTCGACGAGCCTGAGGTCGGTCTTTCCGGGCGTCCCTCGTCCGAGCCAGTGCCCGATGGCGACTTCGTGGTTCGCGACGGTGTGCTGGTCGAGTACCACGGTGCGCAGGAGCACGTCGTGGTTCCGTCCCAAGTCCACAGTCTGGCCAACGCCGTCTTCTGGAACACGGAGGCCACCAGGACTGTCACCCTGCCGGAAGGGCTTCGAAGTCTGGGCGGCGATACCTTCTACAATTGCCGAAACCTCGAGCACCTTCAGATCCCGAGCACCGTCGAAGTCGCTGGGGACAATCCCTTCGCCAACTGCCCGAAGCTGGTGCTCGAGAACAGAAGTCCGCACTTCCGATGCGAGGACGGACTGCTCCTGAACCGCGAGGGCACGAGGCTCATCTACTGCGCGATCCAGGGGCGAAGCAGCTCAGTCGACGTCCCAGACGGCGTCGTGTCGATCGGAAAGCACGCCTTCCACAACTGCCGACGGCTCGACCGGATCGTGCTGGGTGAGGACGTCCGAATCGTCGAGAACAACCCGTTCTCGAACCTGCCAAGACTGCGCCTCGACAACCGTAGCGCGCACTTCGTGTTCAGGGACGGCGCCTTGTACAACAAGACCATGAGCACGCTGTTCTACTACGAGCACGGGTGGGAGTCGGATCGTCTCGACATCCCGGAGGGTGTGAAGATCGTCGGGCGGCACTCCTTCTACAACTGCCGCGGCATCCGATCCCTGACCATCCCGTCGACGGTGACCGTGATCGGCTACAACCCGTTCGCCGGGTGCTCCGCGCTCGCGATTCACAACGAGAGTCCGGCCTACACCTACCGAGACGGCGCCCTGTACACCGGCGACATGGCCGAGCTGGTCCACTACTCCATATCGAGTCCCCGGCCCGAGTTCGTCGTGCCTAACGGCGTCCGCAAGATCGGCAGGAGCGCCTTCTTCGAGAGTCCGCACCTGACGAGCGTTCGGCTGCCGGAGGGGCTGGAGACGATCGAGCGGAGCGCGTTCGCGGGTTGCAAGGGACTGCGACGGGTCCGCATCCCCGACAGCGTGACGGAGATCGGCGAGTGGGCGTTCAGCGACTGCGCGAGTCTCGTGAGACTCCGCCTTCCATCCCGCGCGTCCCTGGAGGCTCAGACCTTTCGCGGCTGCCCCGAGAACGCCAGCCAATGGAGTGAGCGACGATGAGCGAGGATCCGAATGGTGGTGACGGGTCCACGCCGCGAGGCCAGCGCGAGCTCGCCCGCGACCCGTCCGCGGGCACCTCCGGGCTTCGGTTCGAGTCTCACGCCGAGCCCAGTCAGGCCGCACTCGAGCACGGCAATACGCACCTCGTAGAACGACGGCATCTCCGTATCGGCTCTGGACCGCGCTTCAATCAGCTGATCGAAGCCGAGAACTTCGTGGCACTGACGCACCTCGTCACTGACCTCGGCTCAAGCGTAGACGTCATCTACGTGGACCCGCCGTACAACACGGGGATGCAGAACCTGGGTTACGGCGACCATGCGCTCCGGGCCGGGGCGGACAAGCACAGCCGGTGGCTGTCCTTCATGGAGCACAGGCTCGTGCTCTCCAGGCAGCTCCTCTCCGCACGGGGCGTGCTGTACCTGCACGTCGATGAGAACGAGGCGGCAGCATCCACGCTCCTCTGCCGCGAGATCTTTGGCGAAAACAACGTCGATGTCCTCATCTGGCCGAAGACCGATCCGCGCTTCGACCAGAATCGTGTGGAGAAGCCTCCCAGGACGATCAAGCTGGTCCACGAGTACGTCGTCGCCTGCTTTCGGGACCGGGATCAGGTAGCGCTGAACCAGGTCCTCCGCCCCGTGTCGCGGGGCAGCGAGTGGGTCGAGCACCCGCTGGAGCTGGACTCGATCCTCTCGGGCTGGGGGACGACCTCGTCCGCCAAGGACGAGCTTGCCGACGTCTTCGGAGATCGCTACCGGTTCCAGACGCCCAAGCCGATGCGCCTGATCAAGGAGCTGGTGCGGGCAGCATCCGGGAGAGAGTCCGTCGTCCTCGACTTCTTCGCCGGGTCCGGCACCACCGGACATGCTGTCATGGACCTCAATATCGAGGATCAAGGTGAGCGCCGGTTCATCCTGGTCAACAACGATGAGTACGGCATCTGCCGCGACATCACGTACGAGCGCCTTGCCCGGGTCATGGAGAGAGAGGGGTACGCGGAGAGTCTGAAGTTCCTGGACGTTCGAATCGAGCGAAAGCAGCCGGACGGGGGAACGACGGGCGGCGGCTGATGGGACCACGGCTCGGTTCGGCTCCGGGTCCGGATTGGTGCTTTCGCCACCCTTTTGACATCAGGCTGGGCAGAAAACTCCGGTTTCAAATGCGCATCAGCAGGCGCTCGGCATTGACCTTCGTTGGCCTTGATGTGCCCGGCCGAAGTGAGTCGCGGTACCGTGTCGTATGCTCGGTCGCCCACGTCCACACCGAGAACGGCTGGGTTCATGAACGAGACGCTCGCATTCGTTGGCGGCACAACGCGGTACCCCGTTGATGCCGTGCGAGAGGTCTTGACGGCTTCGACGGACGTCTTCTTCGCATCAGCGTACGTCCGTCGCCCGTATTCGCGCTTCATCGCACGTCGAGCGCGCCGGAAAGCCTGATCGTACCTGCGTCTTGACGCTTCGGCTGCTGGCCCCGGGCTGGATCGAACCGCCGCTGGGGGAGTAGATCGGCGAGCGCCACAGTTGAGGGGGTGACCACGGCACGAGGAGGTCACCTTGCACGTTCGCCGCGACCGCAAGAAGCTCAAGGATGGTAGGCCTCGCACCTACCTCTCGTTCGCTCACAACATCTGGGAGCCCGTGTCCGACGGTAGCAAGAAGCGAGCTCGCCCGGTGATCTTCGCCCGCCTCGGGGCCGAGGAGCCCTGGACGCCGTACCCACAGGTCGTCAATGACCCGCCCGTGCGCATGCGAGGGCACTCCAAGGACAAGCGGGG
>NYZG01000037.1 GCA_002687025.1 Candidatus Poribacteria bacterium | reverse complement strand
CGCCATCGGCGTGGCGCCGGAGAAGAAGCAGATCATGCTCGACGCGTTCATGGAATTCGATCCATATCGGTAGCGGCCCCGTCCCATCGTGACCGTCGCTGCTGGTGCGACGCGGCGAGGCCTCCCCGCAAAGGGGCCGGAGGCGCGGCCCAGAAATCGGGCGCCCGCGGCCCGATGCTCGTATCATGCGGAAGCCTGCCACACGCCTGAACGGAACGAGCGATGGGTGACGCCGCGACAAGTGATGAACGGACGGTACGCGCATGCCTACGCCTGATGAGCGTGCCATCCGGCGCCTTCGATCTTGAGATACTGTCTGGCGGCGCGTCCGGCTCGCACGTCTATGGTGTGACGCTGCCCGAGCGCGCATGCGTGCTGAAGGTCACCCTCGCAACCGCGGAGCCGCACATGCTCGAGCGGTCGCGGCGTGAGGTGGCGTTCTACTCACAGATGGTTGGGGCGGCGCCGGTTCGTGTTCCCGATGTCCTTGGGAGCTACGAGGACACGGCGGCAGGGGTGTGTCTGCTCCTCAAGCGGTACGAGGCCGCCAGACCTGCCCGCGACTGGACAGCCGGCGACTTCGAGACACTGGCAAGGCAACTTGCCGACCTGCACTCGGCGTATTGGGCTTCCCCGCCGGAACGGCTCGCGTGGCTTGACCTGCCACCTGATGAGGATGCCGCACTCGATACAACGCACGCGCGCGGTGAGTGGGCCGCGCGCGCGGGTCAGGCGAAGTTCCGTAGCGTCCTGAACCGTTCTGCCGTGGGACAGGTAAACGCGTTGCTGGATCGGATCGCCGACATGAACGCGGCGATCCGGTCCACGCCCTCGACGCTGTGCCACGGCGACTGTCATGTCGGGAACATCCTGACGGACGTGGCCGGGGTACTCGTGTGGTCGGACTGGCAGGAGGTGCGGTGGGGTCCCGGCCCAGAGGATCTGTCGTTCCTGCTGCAGCGCGCGGAGTTCGACGGCGCGACTCCGTGCCGTGAGCTTCTCATATCGGCGTACCATGCGCAGCTGCGGCGGCATGTGGACGTGTCTCGTCGCGATGTACAGCGGGTAATGGACGCCTGCGAACTGCGAACACGCTTGGTCGCGTGGCCGATGTACCTGGCAGGCGCGTCGGAGGACGCGATGCGCGCGATGCTGGCGCGAATCGCCGCGTTGGCGCACACGCTGTCACTGGGTGGCGTCTAGACCGATGGCATCGTACCCGTCCTGCAAGCGGCCTACAGAGCGCCGCCCGCGGACGGCGAGCCGATGGCGTCCAGCGCATGCGCCGCGTTCGCGCGGACGTAGTACGCGTCGTCGTCCAGAGCGGATTCCAGCGCCGGCACGGCGCCGGCCGCCTCGCCCCCTATGCGGGTCAGAGCCACCGCGGCGTTGAGACGGACCCACTCCACATCGTCCGCGAGGAGGCCACCAAGTCCGCGGACGACCTCCCCCGCTCCGCCGCCGAGATGCCCGAGCGCCTCCGCGGCGTTGCGGCGCACCCACGGTTCCGCGTCCCCGAGCCGTTTGGCGAGGGCGGGAGCGGCATATTCGGCGGCCACGCCGATGTCGCCCAGGATGTTCGCCGCGGCGGCGCGGATGGACCACGTGTCGGATTCGAGCTCGTCGGTGAGAGCAGGAACTGCGGGGCCGCCCACGGCGCTCAGCGCGTAGCCGGAGTAGAGATGGCTGGGATTGGTCATGCTCGCCGCGAGGTTCCCCTCCAACCGCCTCTCCGCTTCATCGCGGAGCGTGTCCACAAGCGGCGCGACGGCGCGTCCACCCATGCGCCCGAGCGCGTACGCCGCGTTGAGTCGCACCGTCTCCAGATCGGCCGATAGGGCGACGCACAGGTCGGCGACTCTCCCGCCATCTTCCTTTGCTTCCCACTCGCGGCCGCAATGCCAGTTCCAGACGTTGGCCCACATGTCGCCGTGGTCGCGAGAGCCGAGGTCGGCCGTCGCCGGGTAGTCGGGCGCGAAGGATGGCGAATGATCCCAGCTAGGCTCGCGCGGCTCCTCCGTACGGATGAAGAGCCACTTGTGCATGTAGCGAGGCGTGTCGCTCAGATTCGCGGTGGCGCGGTGCCAGGAGTCGTAATGCACGATGCACACGCTGCCCGCTTCGCCGGTAAAGAGCGTCTCGTCGTCCGGCGGGCGCGTGCTGTGGTACTGCGCGCGCGGCACGACTGAGGTCGGCCCCATGCCTTCGTCGACATCGTGCGGGTAGTAGAACGCCAACGCCCACCGGGCGCGGTGGTGACGGTTGTTCTCGTCGGCCTCGTAGCTGTCGAGGTGCATTGCCTGCGCGGCGCTGTGAGGCGTGTTGAGATGGCAGTGGCGATGCGGATAGAACCGGTAGCCGGGCCCCAGGATACTGGTCAACGCGCCCCGCACGGCCGAGTGATCGAACACCTCGGCCAGCGCCGGAACTTCGGCGAGGATGGCGTTGCCGACGTTCCCACGCTCCGCGAACACCGCCTCGGTATCGCGATGTATCTGCGCGTGAAACTCGCGTGCGAGGTCCGCGTGGACGACGGTGTAGCCGTCCACGACGAAGTCCCACATCGCAGCGTCGTCCATTAGGTTGGGCATGTCGCCGTGCGCGCCTCCTCGTGCGTGTCTTGACGTTCGCGCCGTTCGCGGCGCTTCAGCATGGCGAGGAACGCCTCCGCGCACAACCTCGGTATGGCAAGGCGGCACCGACCCGTTCAGCGCCCTTCGCCCTCGGTGAGCGTCACGATCCGTGAAGCGGGGACGTCGTGGAAACGATCGAGAACGCCGCTCGGCCAGCGCACCTCGACGAGTTCTGCCCGCGCAGCGTTCCCCAACCCAAACAGCAGGCGAAGGTCCCCCTGCGACAGGTAGCCGGAGCCGCTGCGCACTTCCTTGACCTGCGACACGCCGTCCGCGACCACGCGGATGCGCGCGCCGATCCCATCCCGATTGCTTGTCGTACCGACGGTTCGGAACATCAGCCATCGGTTCGCGCTTCCGCCGTCGTTTCGCAGGAGCCTGGCGGGCCGATTCGAGTTGGTTAGGAGCAGGTCCAGGTCGCCGTCGTTGTCGATGTCGCCCGCCGCCACGCCACGGGACACGTCCATGGTGAGGCCCGCGACGCCCGTCTGGACGGACACGTCGGCGAAGCGGCCGTCGCCGCGGTTACGCAGAAGTGTGTCGGGCTGCGCGTACGGCTCTTCCGAGAACAGCGCGATGTTGTCCTGGAGATGCCCGCTGGCGATGTAGATGTCCGAACGGCCGTCGTTGTCGTAGTCCAGGAACTCCGCGGCCCACTGGAAGCGCGGCAGCGTCACCTGCCCAACGCCCGACCGGTACGAGACGTCGGCGAACATGCCGAGCCCCTCGTTCCGAAAGAGCAGCGCCGGCGAGGACGCGGCGTTGCTGACGACGAGGTCGAGCAGACCGTCGTTGTCCATGTCACCGAACGACGCGCCCATCCCGCTGCCCGGCATGCCGTCCTGGTCGTACGCCACACCCGCGAACGGCGCCACGTTCGTGAACGAGCCGTCGCCGTCGTTCCGGTAGAGGAAGTCCGGCTCCATATCGTTGGCTATTTGGATGTCCGGGTCGCCGTCGTCGTCGTAATCGCCAACGGCAATGGCCAGCCCGAGGCCTCTGCCGACGATGCCAGCCGCGTGGGTAACGTCCGTGAATGTACCGTCGCCGCTGTTGCGGTAGAGGATGTCGCGTTCACCGACGAACACGCTGCCGGCGATCTGGTCGACGGGGCTGGCGTACGTTCGCACGCCGTTGGTCTCCCATCGCCGGTTGTGGTCCGTCGAGAACTCCATGTAGTTGACGACGTAGAGGTCCAGAAGGCCGTCGCGGTCGACGTCGAGGAAGGCGCAACTCGTGCCCCAACGCGTGTCCCCGACGCCTGCGCGGTCTGTGACGTTGGTGAACGTCCCGTCGCCCGCGTTGCGGTAGAGGACATTGGCGCCGTAGTTCGTGACGTAGATGTCCGGGCGCCCGTCGTTGTCGTAATCCGCGACCGCGCAACCGACGCCGTATCCCGTATCGCCCACGCCGGCCTCGGCCGTCACGTCCTCGAAGTGGCCCGAGCCGTCGTTTCGGTATAACGCGTTCGTCGGCAGAGAGCGGGAACGCGCGCCGGGCAGATCCGCGGCGTTCACCACATACAGGTCGATATCGCCGTCGCCGTCGTAGTCGAGGAAAGCGGCTCCCGACCCGAGCGTCTCCGGCAGATACTTCCGGCCGCTGCGTCCGTCGGCGTGCTTGAAGCGAATCCCCGCGTCCGCCGTGACGTCGACATATCTGACCTGCGCCGCCGCGTCCACGGCCGCCAGGGAGAACAGAGCGCAGCACAGCAGCGCGGGAGCCCTGTTCACCGGGCGCGCTCCGCGAGTATCTGCGCCAGCCTATCGCGGAACGCCGCGTCGTCGGGCGCGAGCTTCATGGCGAGACGCGCGGCCGCTTCCGCGCGGTCGAATTCGCCGCGACGCAGGCGCACCCACGCCAGCGTGTCGTGGTAGTTCGCCGAGTCTGGCCGCAGTCGTATGGCGATCTCGGCGTGCTCGGCCGCGTCGTCCAGGGCGTCTTCATCCGCCGCGCAGAGCATCGCGAGGTTGTTGTGCGAGGCGGGAAGTTGCGCGTCGCGCGCGATGGCGGCGCGGTAGGCGTCGACGGAGCCGGAGAGGTCTCCGAGCTTCCCAAGCGCGACGCCCAGATTGTGGTACGGCGCCGCCATCTCCGGCGCAACGGCGATCGCCTTCGTGTACGCGGCCGCGGCCAGGTCGTGTCGGCCGCGGGCTGCGTGAACCGCGCCGAGGTAGTTGTGACTCTCGGCGTCTTCGGGATGCGCCTTTGCTTGTAGCGTGGCCTTGGCGAGCAGCGGGTCGGTGCGCCTGAGCGCCTCGAACGTCGTCATCGCGGCCTGCGCCTTTTCCTCTCGCCCCAGCGACATGTAAAGCCGCGCGATCCCGTAGTGGGCGTCGCTGTAGTCGGCGCGCAGTTCGATCGCGCGGAGATACGCGGCGAGCGCCGGCTCGTCCAGTTCCAGCCGCGCGTACGCCTGCGCCAAGCCGTGATGGGTTCCCGCCCGGTCAGGGGCTCGCGCGTCGGCCTTCGCGAAAGCGTCGACGGACTCGTCCAGCTTGTCCATGTCGAGATACAGCGCGCCCAGGGCGGCATACGCGTCGGCGAAATCAGGATCGAGCTCGATGGCGCGCGTGAAAGCCGCGGCCGCGTCTTCGAACTGTCCCTGCGCGCGATGCACGCGCCCGAGGTTGTAGTGCGGCGACGGGTCGGTCGGATCCAAGGCTGTAGCTCGGATGTAGGACTCGGTCGCCGCGGCGTACTGCTTCAGGTGAGAGTGTGCGACGCCCACGTCCTGATGCGCCGCGGCGTGGTCTGGCGCCAACGCGAGCACACGCTCATATGCGGCGATGGCGCTCCTGAACGCCTGCAGTTCTGCGTGCGCCGCCGCCACGCCGTAGTGCGCCTCGACGCGGGCGGGGTCCAGGCGGGCGGCTTCACGGAAGGCGGGGAGGGCGCGACCCGGTTCCCCCAGCCGCATCTGGGCGGCCGCGACGAGTAGGTATGCGTCCGCGAGGTCAGGCCGGAGAGCAACTGCCTGCAGGCCCGCCATGGCCGCGGCGTCGTAGTTCTGCTCGTCCATCAGCGTGCGGCCCCGCCCGAGCAGGGCCGCGGCCGGGTCAGCCGCGTCGGCCCACACGGGCGGCGTCCACCACGCGTGCACCGCGAACGCGGCCGCAAGGGCTATCGACCGCCAGGCGCGCGCGTGGGATGGCGTGGCCGCGAACACCGCGTCACCGACGCGCCTTCACGGCGGCCCATGTCGTGGCGACCTTTCCTCCGGGATCGACCGCGAGGAACTCGCCCTCCATGATGCTCGTGATCTCGTCCGGGGCGATCGCGCGGTTGAACAGGAACACCTCGTCGATCGTTCCCGCGAAGAACTCCTGCCCCGGATGGCGCGCGCCGATCATGATGGACCCGTCGATCGGGTCGACCTCGGCCGGGTCGGCCGCCTCGAATACGGATTCCGCGTCGAAGTACACCGTGACGGCATCGGCGATGTCGTACGTCACCGCGACGTGAGTCCAATCCGTCGTGAGAGGATCGGCGGTCATCGCCCGCTGCGCCCATCCGCCACCGGACGTGGACCACACATAGACGCTCTGGTTCGAGTTGTAGATGGTCGCCCACTTCAGCGTCCCGGCACCCACCATGTAGTTCCAGGCCGAGAGCTGGTCGTCGGAGCGTTGCACCCAGAACGCGACCGTGAACGCCGTCGTCAACTGGAGGGTGTCCGTGATGGGGATCTGCACGTATTGGCTCTGCGTGGCGTCGAACGCCAGAGCCGACCCCGACTGGCCGGCGACCCAGGATGGCCCGGCCATGAGCTCGCCATCGTGCCCGTACTGCGAGGCGTCGGCAGCGACATCCCCGCCATTCTCGTCGAACGACAGGTATGCGACCAGGGAATCGTCGTCGAGACCGGCGCGCGCGGTCCACGCGACCGCGAGCAGCAGCAGACCGGCGAGCCCCGGATACAGCGGTCGGAATCGAGCCATCGTTCTCTCCTTCGGTCTTAGCCTCGACTGACGGCGTCTCCGACGCCGCGATGCCACGCAGACGGTAGTGCAAGGCGTCCGTGGCGGCAACTCCGAGGGGGCACTGTGCGTCCGCCGCCGTTACTCCGTGACGCGCAGGACGCGGAATCCGCGGCGTGGCACGGATACGCCGCCGCCCCCCTCTGGTGTTGCGCCCGCGGTCGAATCCTCGCGCGGGTAGACCAAGCGCGTTTCGGCCGTCGTGCAGCGGACGCTCGCGTCGACGTCCTGGTCGTTGAAGTTCGTAAGGACGACGCGGCCGCCGTACCGGTAGACGCCCACCTTCGAGCGGACGTCGATGTCGAGGTCGCTCCCGTTCAACAGGAGCCCGCGCAGTCGATCCACGACCGGCTGCGGCAGGCCGGTCAGGCTTACCGGTTCCGCGCTCGTGACGCGCCCCGAGCCGGCCGGGTACTCGAAGGTCGTAGCGTTCAGGACGACGACTTGCCCCTCGCCGACCGCGTGGCGCGTCAACACGGGAACGGGTCCGTCCGGGTGGATGGCCGTCGCCACGACCTCGGCGGCTGTCGGCAGCAGACGCGACGCGAATCGCACATGCTGCTCTCCCGAGACGGCTCGGCCGTCGACGGCGAACCGGAACGTCCACACGTCGCATGGCGTGACGCCCGGAACGCCGAGGCCCGCCATGTCCAGCACGCGCGCGTCATGCGCCAGCCCGCGGATGAAGCCCGGCGTCATCAGGACCGTGGCGCCCGCTTCCGCCAGCGAGACGGCGCGCGTCACGATCTCGGGCTCGGAAGCGGCATGCGCGGCGAGGCAGACGGCACCGGCTGAGGCCGGCAGCACGTGCGTTGGGATGATCGGCAGGCCCAACATGCCCAGCGTGTCCGGGAGATACGCCTCGTCGCCCGCGTCGCTCATCGGCGGCTTGAAGAACAGCACGCCCTCCGGCTCTCGTCCATCGAGTTCCTCCGCCAGGCGCGTCAGCACGGGGATGGCGTCCAGAAGAGCCGCGGTGCAGGGGCTGTCCGGCTCGTAAAGGTCGGGGCCGTAGTGGAAGCGGATCATCTCGCGCGCGCCCGCGAGGATGCTTTGCACCGCCTGCTCGACGTAGATCTCCGGGTAGCAGTTGATGAAGTCGAACCACGCGCCGCCCATGCGCTCGCCGGAGAGCGCCCCCAACCACGTGTGGTTCGCGAACGCCTGGTACTGCGCGACGTACTCGACCAGGGGATCGCGTATCTCCGTCCCCGCCCACACCTCGTCGAAAGACGTCGGGTGCTCCCTGACGTCGTACCCGAAGTTGTGGAAGCGGTCGTACCACTGCGGGTATTTGATGATGACCGTGGCGTCCGGGTTCCCGGCCCTGATCGGGTCGATGAAGCACTCGCGCGCGACACCCGCCATGAGCTCGCCGTAGTACTCCTCCCACGAGCGATCGCCCCGCTCGTGCGCGCACTCGGCGCACTGGCACTGCGTGCACAGGAAGTCGTCGACGATGATGCGGTCGAACAGGCCCGCCGTAAATCGGGACACGTCCGCCAGCTCGCGCCGCGTGTCCGCGCTCGTGTAGCAGAGCCAGTGTCGGCCGTGTGTCGAGCCGCGTCCACTGCCGCGTGTGGGCGTGAGACCGGCGGCGACATCTATGCCGTGCGCGCCAAGATACTCCTGAGTACCGGCAAGAACGCTCTCCTCGGGCGTGTGACCGCCTCTGAGACAATCCAGGTACACGCGTGATATCTGATTCGCTCGGAAATGCTCAAGGGCGCGCGCGCGTCCGTCCGCGTGGGACAGGTGCGTCGTGACCTCCTGGGCGGGCACGTACGCGCTGAATCGGAGAGGGCCTCGGTTCCCGCGGACGGAGTCCATGTCGCGTTCCTTGTCTCATCAGTGGGCCGGACGATGCCGTCGGTCGGATTCATAGCGGCGTCGAGCGCAAGACGCAAGGCGGGGGCGCGTCGCGCCCACGGGCGGAAGCCACCGGCGCCACGTGGTTTATCCCGCGTCCGCCATCCGGTTACGATGGCGCCATCATCGGATGGAGGCACAGCCCGGATGTCAGCCACGGACACGACCCGCATCGTCGCGCCGGGGGACCACCCCGCACTGATCGGTGGCAGCGCGCACGCGGCGAGACTAGACGCGTACGGCCATGTGGTGGTGCACGGCGACATGCCCGCAGACGACCACGACAAGGTCGCGCGCTGCGCCCAGGCGGACATCATCATCAACTCGTGGGGAATCACGAAGTGGCCGGGCGACGTGATTCGCAGGCTGCCGAAGCTGAGACTCATCGCGACGTGCTCCATCGGCACGGACATGGTCGATCTCGACGCGGCGCGCGAGTGCGGCGTGGTCGTCTGCAGCCAGCCTGGCGATACCGCGCCCGTCGTGGCCGAGCACATGTTCGGGCTCATGTTCGCGGTAGCCAAACGCGCGGCGTTCTACACGTCCGAGCTGCGCGCCGGTCGTTGGACGAAGATCGACAACGTCATGCTCCAGGGGAAGACGCTCGGAGTCATCGGGACCGGCGCGACGGGCGCTGAGATGGCGAGACTCGCGCGCGCGATCGGCATGCGCGTCGTCGCGTGGACGTTTCACCCGTCGGAGGAGCGGGCTGGACGCCTCGGCGTGGAGTATGTGGAGCTGGACGAGCTACTGAGACTGTCCGATGTCGTGAGCGCGCACGTGAAACTCACCGACGACAGCTTCTACATGATCGGAGAGCGGGAATTCGCGCTGATGAAGTCGGGCGCGCTGTTTCTCAACGGCGCACGCGGGGCGGTCGCGGACACGGCCGCGCTGGTCGCGGCTCTGGATTCCGGGCATCTCGGCGGCGCGGGGGTCGACGTCTACGAGCGCGAGCCGCTGCCCGCCGACCATCCGCTGCTCGCCTGTGAGCAGGTCGTTCTCACCACGCACTGCGCCGATCTCACGCCCGAGGGCGCCGCCTACCTGAGCAAGGGAGCCGTCGAGAACGTGATCGCCTTCCTCGAAGGTCGGCCGAGGAACGTCGTCACCTGACACGACATGTGCGCGCAAGCAGCCGGGCCCTGCACGTAGCCTGCCATCTGTGCTATGTGATGTGAGAACCTGACAGCGTGATGTCGCGCGACCGCGGAGGAACTACGGCATGGACAGGCTGAAAGTGGCGATGGTAGGCGCGGGACGACGCGCGGCGGGATCGTGGCTGCCCGCCATCGACGTGATGGACGACCAGCTCGAGCTCACAGCCGTCTGCAACACGGGCGCGGAGCGCGGCGAGGAGCAAGCGACGAAGTACGACGTGCCGTGGCACTCGGATGTCGGGCGCATGCTCGATGCCGACCGACCCGACTTCGTAGCGATCATCGTGAATCCGCCGCAGACGCACATCGTGGCTCGGGCGGCACTGGAGCGAGGCATCAGCGTCATCATGGAGACGCCCGTGGCGTCGAAGGTCGAGGACGCGGACGCGCTCATCGCGCTCGCGGACAAGAACGGCGCGCATGTAGAAGTGGCGGAGAACCTGTACCGCGCCCCATCCGAGCGGATCAAGCGCGAGATGATCCTGGCGGGAGTCTTCGGACGGATCCTCCGCGGTCACAACAACTCGCGGACGCACAACTACCACGCCGTGAGTCTCGTGCGCAGCTACATTGGGTTCGACGTGCCGATTACGCGGGTCATCGGCGTCGAGGGCGCGTTCGATGTCGAACCGCACGACTACCGCGGCAGCGAAGCCGACACGGAGCGTTCACGTCACGCGGTGTTCTTCTTCGAGAACGGCGCGTTGGGATTCTCGCATTTCACGAGTCTCGCCTTCGGCTCGCCCTTGCGCGGCGTAAGTTCGACGGAGTTCTACGGCGAGAAGGGCATGGCCGTGGGCGANGACGTCTACNTNCTGGANAACGCCACGGAGCGNCGNCGNATCGANATCGANCGCGTCACCTGCGAGGTGGACGGGAAGNCGACGCTGGACAAGCTCGTCGCNGANGTGCAGCCNGAAGTNGTCTGGGAGAACCCGTTCCGGCAGTACGCGATGAACGACGGCATGATCACGATTGCGTCGGAACTCGCGAGCATCATGCGCGCCGTGCGTGGCGAAGGGCCGCCAGAATACGGAGCGGCGAACGGCCGCGTCGACCGTGAGATAGACCTCGCGATCAGCGAGTCTCACCGGAACGCGAACGCCCCGGTGGACATCGTGTGAGGTCAGGGAGAGCGGCCGCGGCCCCTCTCCCCGTCTCTCGCGAGTCCACTCGGGTCTACGAGACGCGCAGTTCCACGGACTTCCGCTCGACTTCGCCCGCGCTGTCGGTGACGACGACCGTGCCGTAGTACGCCCCTGGCGCGGCGTCGAACGGCACCGTCTCCTCCAGGGCGAACTCCGCGGTGTCCTCGACACGGCTGAACGACAGCCGCTCGCCGCGCGGATCGTAAACCACGGCCGACTGCACGGTGTCGGGATCATCCACTTCCAGCGTGACCTTGACGGTCTTCCCGGCGACCAGGGGGTTCGGGAACATCGCGACGTTGCGTATCTTGGCCAATGTCTCCACCATCCTACGAATCCTTTCCCTCAGCATCCCGCGCGCCCGCTGCAAGCGGCTNTGCACGGTGGATACCGGCACGCTCANTGAGTCGCTGATCTCCCCNTACGACAGGTCGTCGACGAAGAAGAGAGTTGCGGCGACTCGGTATTTGCCCGGCAACGACACGAGAGCTTTCCTGACGGCCTCGACGATCTCCCTGCGTTCGGCAGCCACGTCCGGCCGCTCGGGCCGCGCGACGCCGTGCATCGGAGCGCTTTCGTCGATGTCGTCGAGAGGCACGAGGCGTGCGCGCATTGATGCGCGCCGACGCATTCTGGCGGCGTTCAGGGCGATCGTGCGAAGCCACGATGCGAACCGCTCCGGGCGTTCCAGCGATTCGAGCTTCTCGTAGGCCGTCACGAATGCGTCCTGCGCGACTTCCTGCGCTTCGTCGGGATCCCTGAGGACCGCGTACGCCGTTGCGTACGCCAGTGGCTGGTGAGCTCTCACCAGCGCGCTGAATCCCCTCGGGTCTCCCCCGAGCGCCGCCGCGACCATCGGTGCGTCGTCCGCCATCGCGATCCCTCCGTGTCGTCTGCCTATAGGGATGCGGATTCGGGTAAGAATCAATCGGAAAAAACGCGCCCGCACACTGCGAACGGGCGTCACACGCATGGTAGCTCGCGCGGGAGACGCCGCCAAAGGCCATGCCGCGAGATCGGCCCTGTCGTACACTACCGGTCGTCCGCGGCGCATCACCCACGCATCACCGAGGCGAACATGTCCCCAAAGCCGCTGAACGTCGAGCTATACGCGATAGGCACGGAGGTCGTTTACGGCCTCACGCTGGACACGAACACACACTGGCTGGCGCAGGAGGTCGTGCGGCTGGGCGGAGACGTGCGCCGGGTTACGAAGCTACACGACGAATTCGACGTCATGGTGGACGCGTTTGGCGAGTCCGTGAGCCGGGGCGCCGACCTCGTCATCTCCACGGGCGGCCTCGGCCCCACGCAGGACGACGTGACGGCAGGCGTGCTGGCGCGACTCACGGACAGCGATCTGATTCAGCCCGACGAAGTCCTGGACGACTACGTGCGNAGGCGGGGTGTCGGGTCCCGCGCCGACCTGAACCCGACGCTCATGCAGATGGCGAGCGTNCCGGCCGGCGCGGACGTCCTCATCAACGGGGCCGGGTGGGCGCCGGGCATCCGTGTGCCGGTCAGCGGGACGACGTTCATCGCTCTCGCGGGCCCGCCGCGCGAAATGAAGTCGCTCTTCACGGACCACGTCGCGCACTACCTGGCCGAGCTCAGCCCGAGCAAGTCCGCNTCAACGCGGCGGCTNGTCAGCATTCCNGCGGAGTCGCGGATAGCGCCTTACATGGACGCCGTCATGGAGGCGTTCCCCGGCGCGTACGTGAAGGCCAGAATCGCCGACAGACGCCGAGAGGGATGGACGGCGGTCGACGTATTGGTGACGGGTGACGGCGAGGTCGAGGCCGCCGCGATGCTCGAACGGGTGCTCGAGGACTTCGGTGTGCGTCTCGCGGTCGATGACCACACGATGGACGCGTATCCCGAAGACGAGGCGGCCGGCTGAACGCGCTCGGGCGCGCTCGCACGGCGCGCATCCCTGACAGGTAGCGGCCGGCTAGATCAGGTGGAACTCCGTCTGCCGGCCGTCGAGGAACACGGGACCGTCTTCCGTGAACGCGGCGTCCTGCTCCATAGGGATGAGCACGTCCTCGCCGCCCCAAGCGGGCTCCGGCACGGTGACGTTGAGCTCGACCGTGTACGCCGTGTCGTAGTTCATCACGACATCCCCACGGCCCGGACACCGCTCCTGCTCCCACGGCAGACCCATGAGCGGCCCCGGCTCGTGCAGGTAGTGGCTGAGCGAGTGCGAGTAGATCTTCGGCTTGCTCAGACCTTCCTCCCTGGCCTGCGCCAGCGCGTTCGCGAGGATCTCGTTGCCGGTGAGCCCTAGCTGCCAAGCGCCCGTGAATATGTCCTGAAGCCGGCCTGCCTGCCTCATGCCGTCCCGCAGTCCTGCCGGAGCATCTTCCTCGCCGGGGTTCAGCACGTAGGCGAGTTCCTGATGGTCCGTTATGATGCGCAGGTACTCGACGCCGACATCGCAGTGGAGCATGTCGCCGTGACGGATGACGGCGTCGTCCTCGCCCCACTTCGCCACGTTCGGCTTGCCGCGGAAGCGACGGAAGAACGGCGTAAACGACACCGGCAGCCCGAGGTCGGTCGACCGTTGCCAGTAGTGCCAGCGCAGATCGGCCGTAGTCGTCCGGCCGGGCGTCACGACCCGTCGTGAGAACGTCTCGCGGATGAGTTCGTGGGCGATGGCGCACGCGTGGTGGTAGAGCTCGAGCTCTCTCGGCAGGCGCGTCTCGAGCCAGCGGATCGCCAGCGGCTCCGCGGACACGATGCGCGAGGACAGCTCCGGCCCCAGCGTCTGCCGGAGCCTGTCGTTCAGCGCCACTGTCAGCCCGTCCGCGGCCCAGATGACGTCCGACACGTTGACGCCGATGCGCTTCGGGTCGCGCTCGTCCAAGACGCGGCGCAGGCGCCCCCACTGGTCCTCCTCGCCGTGCCAGTCCTGCTCCCAGAGGCTTTCCATCAGGCCGGCCATATTCGTTCGCGAGATGTTCAGGCGTTCGACGCCCTTCCCCTCGCCCGCATCGTGCAGCACGACGATCTGTAGGATCGGCGTCCACGACTCCCACGGAATCATCGTGCGGAAGACGGGGTCGAGGTTGTCCTCGTTGCAGACGATGACCCACGTGTCGATGTCGGCCTCGCGCATGATCGCGGGTAGGATCGTGTCCAATCGATCGGACAGGATGTCGTTGACCAGTTCCGCGCGCTCTCGCAGCGGCAGCACCTTCGGGCCGTTCCATGGCATGTGCGACGTGTACAAGGGTTCTCCTCCCGGGCGTTCTACTCTTCGTCCATGTCCAGATGCCGTCGGTACCACGCGACCTGCCGCCGCAGGACGTCAAGGCGGTGTCGCGGCTCGGAGATGCTGTGCCCTTCGCGCGGGTATCTCACGAACTCCACCTCGACGCCTGTGGCCTTGAGGACCGCGTACAGCTCCTCGGACTGCGAGATCGGCACGCGCCGATCCTGCTCGCCGTGGAGGATGAGCGTCGGCGTCGTGATGTTGGCGGCGTGGCTGAGCCCGGAGCGCTCCCGATAGAGGGCGGCGTGCTCGGCCGGGGAGCCGTCACCGAAGTACATCGCCATGAACCGCGGGATGTCGGTCGTCCCGTACATGCTGAACGCGTTGGAGATGCCGCATCCGCACATGGCCGCGCGGAAGCGATCCGTCTGGGAGATGATCCACGCCGTCATGTAGCCGCCGTAGCTCCACCCGCCGACGACGAGGCGATCCGGGTCCGCGATGCCCTCCTCGACGAGCATGTCTACGCCGGACATCGTGTCGCGATAGTCCCCGCCGCCCCAGTCCGCGAAGTTCGCGCGCCCGAAGTCTCGGCCGTAGCCGTCGCTGCCCCGGAAGTTCGGCGAGAAGATCGCGAATCCGTCCGCGGCGAAGTACTGCCACTCCGCGCGGAACGACACGTCGCGGGCGCCGCCGTGCGGCCCACCGTGTGGCTCGACGATCATCGGACACGGTTTGGCGCCGTCGTAGTCGGGCGGAAGCAAGAGAATGCCCTCTATGTCCAATCCGTCCGGGCTTGTCCAATTGATGGCGCGCGTCTCGCCGAAGGGTGTCTCGTCGAGTTGCGGATTCGAGACCACGGCGACGCGCGTGACGCCGTCAGCCACGCGGCCAACGCTGACACACGGAGGCGCGCCCGACCTGGACGTCAGCGTGGCGAACGCCTCGCCGTCGGCGGACACGGTCGTGCCCGTATGTACGGCGCCTGCCGTCGTGATGCATCGCGCTTCGCCCCCGACTCTGGGAGCCACGTAGAGAGGCCGCTCCACGCCGACGCGCGCCTCGAAGAGTACCTCCGATCCGGCGCCCAGCCAGCAGGGGCTGTCGATCGTCCGGTCGAGCGCGGAGGCGAGGCGGAGGGGAGCGCCACTCTCGACCCCGGCAACGTACAGGTCGTTCTGGCCGTAGCCCTCGGGACTGTGCAGGAACGCGATCTCGTGGCCGTCGGGCGACCATCGAGGGCAGGTCTCGCCGCCGCCCAGGGACGTGAGTTCGCGGCTCGACGCCTCGGCCACGTCGAGCACGCGTATCACGGACGCGAACATCGTGTCATCGGCCCTCGGGGTCGGCGACGCGACGAAGGCGATCCGCGAGCCATCCGGCGACCACTCGGGCTCCGCGACATGATGCTCGTCGCCGGTGAGCATGGTGGCCATTGGGCGGCGTTCGCCGTCCTCGGGTGGGTCGAATACGACCGGCGCATCGGGCGCCTCGGCTCCCACGTCGAGAACCCACAGGCGCTCGGCCCTCGAGTCGTCCTCGTCGACGATGATGGGGTCGTCCTTGGCGGCCTTGCGCCGCTTCTCGTCGTCGTCGACTTCCTCCGGCGCCGTGTACGCGATGCGATGGCCGTCCGG
Organism: Candidatus Poribacteria bacterium; assembly: GCA_002687025.1. Taxonomy (GTDB): domain Bacteria; phylum Poribacteria; class WGA-4E. Next base: position 11,096 of record NYZG01000037.1, on the reverse strand, counting down.
CGACCATCGTGGATTCGATACCGGCGTCTTCGAGTGTGTAAGGCGCCACGCCTCGCCGCCGTCGGCACGGATGATCCACGCCTGCGCGACATCATCGTGCCGACGGGAGATGAACGCGATACGCGCTCCGTCCGGCGACCACTGCGGCTGTCCATCGCCACGAGGGCCGTTCGTCAGTCGAAACGCATCGCCGCCGTCCGTCGGGACGATCCATATGTGTCCGCGGCGCGTGCTCTCGTCCTCGGTCAGCATGGGTCGGCTGCGGACATACGCCACGCGCGCGCCGTCCGGCGAGATCGTCACCTGGCTCAGTTCGGTGATGGCGACGGCGTCTTCGGCGGTCATGCGCCGCCCACGCTCTGAGGTCATACGCTCGAACTCCGCGCTTGGTCGATCGGTTGGCGCCGCCTACCCACGCAAATCCCGCAGAACGCCCACTGCGGTGTCCGCGATCGCCTCGCCGACGCCGGGCAGGTACCCGCGTGAAAGCGCCGACCGCACCTCATAGCCCATGTGGTCGAAGCCGCTCATGCGCTCGGCCGTCACGTGCGCCATGTTTTCCTCGAAGGCCTTGCGCGTCGGCACGTAGTCGATACATCCGTTCGTCAACTCGGAGACGATCGTCCGCGGGAACGGCGATCGTTCCTTGATGTCGAGCTGCAGCTCGACGAAAAGCTCCGCCGGCACGCCGAGAATTGCCAGATCGCCTAAGGCGATGGCCTGCACTTCGATGGCGTCGGCGCCCTCCGCGTCATCGGTCGTTGGGAGGCGCGCGATGGCCCGGCCGACACGCACGGACGAGATGGCAAGACACTCGGCGGTACGCAACGCCTCGCAGACGTCGCCGGCGAGCGTCTCGCCCATCCAGCGCGCGTGCTCGTGTCCGTGTCGATGGCGCGCGCCGGTCACGTCGATGTGGTTGATGTCGCCACACGAGCCGTTGACGAAGAGGCAGAACGGCGAGTCCTCCAGCCGCTCCGCGACTCGCGTTGCGAGGTGTCCCGGGAAATCCGCCGACAGCTCTGTTCCGCCCACGTTGTCCAGGTGGCAGGCATAGTTCACGAGAAGCGCCTTGTTCCCGCCACGCGGCCTGCGGAACGCCACGACTGCTACCTCGGGGTCTATCGGCCCTGCCGGTTTGACGATATCAGGATTGCGGATACCGGGATTGGTGCGGACGCTGCCGTCGGTCATATGATAGCGGCGGTTGAACGCGATGCGATCCTCATGGGCGGCGCCGAAGGCCGCCTGGCACGACTCCAGGTCGGCACTCGCGATGGCGACGGCGTTGGCGACGAGGGACGGAAACTCGTCCATCCAGCGCGCCGTGATGCCGCCATCAGCCGCGACGCTCGACATTGGGATCGGGCCCGTGTGCGTATGGGTAGTCGCGACCATGACGTTCTGGCCGGACACTCCGGTCAGTGACTCTACCTGCTCGCGAATGCGGGCGACGGTCTCGGCCATGACACCTATCACATCACAGCTCACCAACGCGGCACGGACGCCTGCCGACTCGAACACGAGTGCCTTCGCGTAGAGGTCGTCGTGCACCGCCGTGGCGAAGCGGTCGTCGAAGTAGCCGGCCATGTACACACCCAAGCACGGCGTGATCCGCGCGCTGCCGCACCCGACCTGCATGGCCTCGCTCACCTACCAGGTCGCGTAGTCACGCAGGCATGCGATGACTTCGTCGACGATGGCGTTCAGCAGCGACTCGCCCTTGGCCGCGGTCGCTTCGTGCGGCATCCCCATCGCCCCTGTCGGCGCGGATGTCGTGAGCCGTTTGCCAACGTTCAACCGCCCGCCGTGCTGGCTGTGGTAGTACGGCGAGTCGACCAGCGGCGGGCTGGACGTAACGCGATCCATATGGAGCTTCTCGCCGTGGAGATGGAGCATCATCGACGTCTCGTATTCGCACGCGTGCGACAACTGCTTCGACGCCATTCCATGGTCCTCGGCGGCCATGACGGGCCCGGCAATCGTCCAGTACGATGCGAGAGCGATCCACATCCGGTCGTACACTTCCGACTCGTTCGTGAGGTCGTTGAGCGCCTGCGTCCCGGGCGTGACGTTGCCGCCGTGCCCGTTCAGGAGGAAGACCCGCTGGAATCCCGCCTTCGCGATGGAGCGCACGACGTTCTTCACCATGGCGGTGTAGATGTCGTTCGGCACGCTGACGGTGCCGGGCTTCTCGAGGTGATGGTCCGAGGCGCCCAGCCAGAGCGTCGGCAGCAGGTAGATCTCGTCGGGCAATCGCGCCTCGACGCGCTGCGCCACCGCCGTGCACAGATACGTGTCGGTCAGGAGTGGCGAGTGGCGTCCGTGCTGCTCCAGCGAAGCCAGCGGGACCACGACGATCCTGTCCTTGTCGGCGGCCTCGACATCGGGCCAACAGTTGTCGCCGAAAATCATGCGCGGGTCCTTCGTCGCGAGTTGTCGTGTGAGCCGGCGAACGCGGGCCGTGCGTGGGGTCGGACCCGAGCATAGCCACCGAGGAAGCGCGACACAACGCCCTGCGACGGACGAGCACGCGGCCGGTGACGCCGCCAAAGGCGAATACAGGGCAGCTATAGGCGCGGGTCGATCGGCTCACTCTCCAGCGCCAGCACGCCGAACACGCACTCATGCACGCGCCGTAGCGGCTCGCGTCGGACAAACCGCTCCAGCCCCTCGACTCCGAGCGCGAACTCGCGTAGCGCTAGCGCGCGCTTGCCGCCGACGTTCCGTTGGCGAAGGCTCGCGAGGTACTCGGGCTCGGTGTATTCGGGTCCGTAGATGATGCGCAGGTACTCCCGGCCGCGGCACTTCACCGCCGGCTGCGCCAGGCCTCGGCGGCCGCGAGCGACGAACGACAGCGGCTTGATTACCGCGCCCTCTCCTCCCTTGTCCGTCAACGCCTGCCACCACGCCATCGCAGCTTCGCGTGAAGCCTCCTCCCTCGGAGACGCGAACACGTACTCCGTCGTCTGGACGATGTTCGCCTCGCCGGTTGGGGCCATCGCGCGTAGCGTCTCCATGTGCCAGCGATGGTCCCGATGCGTGTGCGTTGTCCCCTCGCTCGCGAGGATGTGGAACGGCGCCACGCGCAGGTCCGCGGGGCTCTCGACATCCCAGCAGTAGTGGCGATAGGCGTCCACGAACTGTTCGGCCATGCGCTGGCGAGCTTCGTAGCGCGCCCGTAGGTCGGACACCTCGACGCCCGCGTCCTCCGCGGCGTGCAGCGTGTCCAACGTCTCCCGGAGCGACGCTCTCGCGGCCGCGCCGACGGACGCGTACTGCTCCTCAATCAGCTCGCGCGCCTTGGCCGACCACGGCATGATTTCGCAATCGAGGCACAGCCAGTCCGTGTCGAGCGTGTCCCACAACTCGGCGTAGGCGGCGGCGTCACGGAGCGCGGCGAGGACCGCGTCTTCGGACTCCGAGTCGGGGAAGAACGCCCGTCCGGTGCGCGTGTAGACGATGCCGTGGCGCTCCTCCGTAAGCCCGAAGCGCGTCACCGCGACCGATGGCTCGCGACATACGATCGCAATCGCGCGGGAGCCCATGTGCTTCTCTTCGCAAACCACCTCGGTCACGCCCTCGCGCGCGTAGTACGCGAACGCCTTATCGGGGTGCTCCAAGAGGCCTTCGCGTTCTGTTGCGGCCGGTGGCGCCATCGTGGGCGGCAGGTAGATGAGCCACTTCGGGTCGACGGCCCATCGCGACAGCACTTCCAGGGCGACGGCCCCGTGCTCCTCGTCGATGAGGATGCTTCCGCGGAGACGCGTCGAGATGGAGCGACGGCCGATTAGGTCCTCGATGTGGAGGAAGTCGTCGGACGCGTGCTGAGCGCTGCGGCCCTCGGCCGCGGGAGGCGCCAGCGGCCGAATGGGCTCAGCGTGGGTCTCGCCCGCGTCGACGCTCACCAGCTCCCGCTCCGGGTACCGTAACGCTGTCAGCCGCCCGCCGAAGACGCAACCCGTGTCGACGTTCATCGTCTCGTTGACCCACTCCGCCTCGACGACCGGCGTGTGGCCGTAGACGACCGCCGCCTTGCCTCTGTACTCCTGCGCCCAGTCGTGACGCACGGGCGCGCCGAACTCGTCCGTCTCGCCGGTCGTGTCGCCATACAGCGCGAAGGACCGCACGGCGCCGGACGCGCGCCCCGCCATGCTCTCCTTGATCCCGGCGTGCGCGACCACCAATGAGCCATCGTCGAGAACCGCATGGCTGACCAGCGACTCAAAGAAGTCGGCCATTCCCTCCTGAAAGTCGCGCCGCGTCTCGTCCGGGAGGGCGTCGATCTCGTCGAGCGTGTCCTGAAGCCCGTGTGTGATCTGGACCTTCCGGCCGCGGAGCTTACGGACGAGCTTCGCGTCGTGGTTGCCCGGAGCGCAGATCGCCGATCCCGCCTCGACCATGTTCCGCACAAGCCCGTAGGCGTCGAGAACGCGCGGGCCGCGATCGACGATGTCGCCGACGAACGCCGCCTTCCGGCCCTCGGGGTGTGCGTACACGCGACCGTAGCCGGGCGTGTCGTCCGGCGCTCGCTCCGAGAACGCGTACCCCAGCAGGCCGAGCAGCTCCTCCAGTTCGTCGCAGCATCCGTGCACGTCGCCGATGATGTCGAAGGGGCCGTGTTCGTCGCGCCGATCCGGCCACAACCGCACGCGCGAGACAGTGGCTGCGCCCACCTCCTCCACCGACGACAGGACGTAGACGCGATGGATTCCCTCCCGACCCAGGCCGCGGAGGGATCGCCGCAGGTCGCGCGCGTGGCGGGTGATGACGCCTCGACCAAAGTCCCGGTCGGGTCGTTCCGCGTTGCGCGCGTGGCACAGGTCTTCGGGCAGGTCCAACACGATCGCGACGGTCAGGCAGTGCAGCTCCTTCGCGATGGCGATGAGCGCCTGGCGAGCGAAGCGCTGCACGTTCGTAGCGTCGATGACCGTAACGCGACCGGCCCCGAGCCGCTTCCGCGCGATGTAGTGGACGAGGTCGAACGCATCGGCCGTGGCATCCATGCTCGTTTCATCGTCCGAGACGATTCCGCGACAGCGATCCGAGGAGACGACTTCGGTTGGCAGGAAGTGCTTGGCAGCAAAGGTGGATTTGCCGCTGCCGGAGGCCCCGACGAGTAGCACGAGAGCCATGTCCGGGATGTCGATGTTCATCGCCGGAACACTCCCATCTGCGTCGGCGACCCTACGTCCGGGTCGGTCTCGCCTATCGGGCGGAACTCCACCGCGTACCCGTGCTCCGCCGCCACACGCTCGCCCCAGGCGGCGAATTCGCCCCGAGTCCACTCGCGGCGATGGTCCGCGTGGCGCATGTCGCCCGCGGGCAGCGTCGGCCACCGGATGTTGTAGTCGCGGTTCGGCGTTGTGACGATGATCGTCGATGGCCGCGCGGTGGCGAAGACTGCGTCCTCGAGCGCGGGCAGCCGGCCGGGGTCGATGTGCTCGATCACCTCCATGAGCACGACGGCGTCGTAGCCGGCGAGCCGCGCGTCGCGGTAGAGCGCCGATCCCTGGATGAGACTCACGCGGCCCTTCTGGCTCTCGGGCTGCCGGTCCAGGCCCAGGCGGTCGGAGGCGCGGGCCAAGCTGCGATGTGACACGTCGACGCCGACGACTTCCGTGTACCGCCGGTCGGCGTGCAGGTGATGCAGGAACTTGCCCTCCCCGCACCCGAGGTCGACGACGCGTCGCGCGGCGGCTTCCTCCAGCGCTGTGAGCACGCCGCGATGGCGATGCTCATAGAGCCGCAGCGTGTCCTCGGTGGCGGCTTCCGCGTCGTCGTGGCACGCGGCCTCCGCTTCGGGATCGTGCGCCTCCTCCTCGACCAGGGACGCCAACGCGGCGCGCGTCAGTCGCCCGCTGTGGCGCATGTAGCGGCGCACGATGTCGTCGCGCAGTGGATGCCCGGCCAGCCAGTCGCCAGCGTGTCTGCGCAGCTTGTCGACCTCATCGTCGCCGACCCAGTAGTGCTTCGTGTCGTCGAGCACCGGCACGAGCACGTAGAGATGCGCCAGCAGATCGCGCAGCGTGGTGATCTTGCTGAGTTCCAGCGTGTAGTAGCGGCTGTCGCCCCATTGCGGGAACTGTGGGTCCAAGGCCTCACGGCTCGTGGTGAGGTCGTATCCTAGCGGGCCGAACAGCTCGGGAAGGTACTCCGGGCCGGTTCGGCTCGGAACGGCCGACAGGCGTGCCGTCAGGGGCATCTCGATGTCGACGAGCTCCGGTCGCGCGGCGCACTTTCCCTGCAACGCCGATCCCAGCACCCGCGAGATCGCCACGGACAGGAACGACGACGCGGCATACGGCCGGTCGTTCACGTAAGGTTCGAGTCGGAACGCCGGCTCTCCTCGTCCGCGTCGCCGAAGGCGTTGAGGGTCGATGTCGAGGAGGATGGCCGCGGTGCACTCCCTCTCGTCGGCCCTGGGGTAGAAGACCCGCACGGCGCCGAACCAGAGGGGGAACTCCTGCACGCGCGCCGGGTGCTTGTGCAGCAGGTAACCCAGGTCGGTGGCGGGCTCGCGCGTCGTCGTGACTGTCAGCAGCATACGTCCCTACCCCGCGGAGGCGCCGTTCGGCCTCACAGACACTACTTCGTCTGGGCCGACACTGACAACCGGCCGGAGGGGAACATGGCCGCTCGGCGACGCGCCCTCATCGCCCTGACATGTGGGGCGCTCCGCGGCGCCATCGCCACGACGTCTCACGGCCAGGCGGCCGCCGTGACGATGAGCTCGGATGGCCTGCACGTCGCCTTCGCAACCGTGCCGCCTGATAACCTCCCCGCGCTGCGTCGAACCATCGTTGGCGTCAGGAATCGTCACGCGCGCGGCGTCATCTTCAGATACGCCGGCCCGGAGCCGTGCCACAGCCGACGCCCAACTCGGCGCCTCGTACGGGGTGTCAGGATTCTGTACGCTAACGGGCGCTGACCGCGCCTGAGCCGCATACCGGCCTCGGCCTCCCTGTGACTGCGTTCGCGAGCCTCCCCGCGCGCTTGGCACGGTCGTTGTTACTGTCATTAAGATCGTGCCGGCGCGCCGTCTCTATTGGAAGCACAGACGGACACACGGCCGCGCGCCCGGGAGATGTCCAACGGACCCCGAGCGGAAGACGCGGCCGGCAGACGGCACGCGCCATAAGGAGAAACATGATGGCTCTCTTATTCTATCTATCATGCCGTCGACGGACGCGGACGGCCGGTGTCTGCGTCTCGCTCCTGGTCCTGGCGACGGCTCCGCTCGAGGCCGCCGATACACTCGCCACGGCCAGACCAAGTCGTCCGAGACCGGCCATGGTAATGGACCCGGCCGCCACAGGGCCCTCCCTGCCCAGCGCTCCGCATCTCGCCTTGGGCGCCCCGTGGGGCGTCCTGGCTGGACGGCCCGTCGCGGCGGCAGGCGTGCGGTTCCGGGGCGTTCCTCGTCGCGCGTCGACGGGGCCTGCCTCGCGGCCGGACGAAGGGTCAGAAGCGCCCTCGCACTTCCTGGATAGTGCCGGAGGCCATGCGGAACTCAGGCTCGCGGCGACGGCAACGCGCCTGGCGGACATCGACGAGCCGCCCCTAGATGCGCCCGCGCAGCCCAAATCCGACGGCGGCCTGCCCGTCTGGCTCATCGGCTCGGGCCTCGCGGTCGTGGGCGGCATTGTCGCGTTCTTACTCCTCGGCGACGACGCCGAAATCGCCGCCCCAATCGTCGAGCCCGAATGGCCTCTGAGCGGCCCGCCTGGCAGGCCCTCGCGCTGACGTGTGACTCACAAGGAGGGGAATCCAAATGACCCGCGAACTCCGCAGTATGGAACCGACGACGCGCTTCGGCGCCGGGCAGGCCTGCGTACTGGCCATTCTGCTGGTCGCCGCGTGGCCTGCGGCGGCGCAGGATTACGAGCCGGATGTCTTCGAGCCGGACGACTCTCTTGACATCGCCCGGCCGATCGCATTGGGAGAGCGCCAGAGCCACACGTATCACGAAGGCGACGAGAGCGACTATGGCGTCGTGGAGGTCAAGGAAGCGACGACCTACACCGTGCGGACGCTGGACCTCAGCCACGGCGTCGATACGATCATCGGCGTCTGGCTAGCCGAGGACGCCCTCTTCACCTTCGATGACGACAGCGGCGATCAGCTCTGGGCATCCAAGGTCGTCTTTGAGGCTCCCATCACCGGCCCGCTATACATCGAGGCCGTCAGTCTGGGCGCTGTGGGAGCGTACGACCTGCTTGTTGAGGAGGGCGGCGAACCGGATTCCGACGACAGCGACCCGGACCCGTTCGAGCCGGACGACGAGCCCGCCTCCGCGAGCGCCATTGAAGTGGACGGCCCGGCTGTGCGGCACACGTTCCATCGCAACGACGAGGACGACTGGGCGATGTTCGATGCCGTGGCGGGCGATGTCTACCAGATCTGGACCTCCCGCCTCCAGGGCGACGCCGATACACTCCTCTCCGTGTGGACCGAGGACGCCGTCGCGGACATCGCCGGCGCCACGCCGTTGGCAGAGGACGACGACGGCGGCCCCTACCTCGCCTCACGGGTCATCAACCTGCGATCGCCGGTTACAGGGCCGCTCTACGTGAACGTGTTCAACCTGGGCGCCCCGAGGCCGGGCTCGTACGAACTGCATGTCACCGCCGGAGTGGTGGGTGACGCATACGAGCCGGACAATTCCCAGGAGGAAGCGACGGCAATCGCAACCGACGGCGCACCGCAGATGCGTGGCTTCCACGAGGGGGACACCGTTGATTGGCTCACGTTCCGCGCGCGGCCGGATCGCTGGTACACGATCAGCACCGATAACCTGAGCGGCGTCGACACGGTGCTGGAAGTCTACGACGAAGGCGGCGACCTGCTCTATTACGACGACGACGGAGGCGCGGGCACGGCTTCTCGGCTGAGCGATGTCGAGCTGCCGGAGGGGACTATCTACGTCGCCGTGCGCAACTTCTTCTTCTTCTTCGCGGGGATAGGCGACTACGAGATCACCGTGGAAGACGGCGACCCCGACACCGAGGCGCCCACCGGCGTCGTCTCAATCAACGACGCCAAGAGCCTCGACGGCGTGATGTTCGTGCCGGACTCGCGCATCGTGCTCGCCGTAGACGTCGAGGACAACCATGTCGACAGGTCGCGCATCTACGTGGGCGTACGCAACGGCGACACCGGCGACTTCGCGTGGAAACTGGGCGGCGGCCGCCGGGTGACGTGGCAGACCGGCCCGTCCTCCGGCATCCAGACGGTGCAGGTCATGTTCGCGGACCCCTTCGACAACGAGTCGTCAGTCAGGACCCTCCGCTTCGTCGTCGACGGGGATGCCCCGGCGTTCGACCACAGTCCCATCGACAGGGCCGATGTCGGCGAGGGGCTGTCCGTGACCGGCACGGTCACCGACGCCACGCTCGTAGACGCGGCGCTCTACTACCGGAGCGGAGGTAGCACGCGGTGGAATCGCCTGACGATGGACCTCGCCTTCTCGACGAGCGACACGCGGGAAGCCGTCGCGGAGATCCCGGCCGATGCGTTGTCACGCGGCGTGGCCTACTACGTCGAGGCGACCGACCTGTTCGATCGCATCACGGCCTACCCGGAGCGTGGCGCGAGCGAGGACGACCTGCCGGCGGATGGCGCAGAGGCCGCCGTGGGCGTGCGCGTGTTCGGCTCCTTCGAGGAGTCGGAGCAGGCGCCGGCGCAGACGTGGCGGCCCTTCTCGATACCGGTTGCCATGCCGGACGGAACAGCAGGGATGGCGGAGACTCTCGACCGGCTGATCGCGCCGGACGAATGGCAGGTGATGCGCTGGACCGGCGAGGATGAATACGCCGACACGCCGCGTCCGCAGATGGCCCGGGGCCTCCCGCTGTGGATGATCTCCAAGCGGCCCTACCGGCTCGCGGTGGACGACAGCCTGGCCCCGGACCCCACGGTCCCCGCGACGATGGATCTTGACGCGGGTTGGAACTTCGTGGCGAACCCGTTCCCGTTCCCCGTCAGATTTGGGAATGTCCGGGTCGACGTCGGCGACGGCCTGACGGCGCCCATCGTGGACGAGGCCGCGGCGGCGTTCGTGCGGCCGCGCTTCTGGAGGTGGGACGACCCGAGCCCCAATGACAACTCCGCCGACGGCCGGTACGTGGTTGAGGGCCGCGCGCGCAGCGTGTGGGAGCCGTGGTCGGGGTACTGGCTTCTCACGGAGCAGGCGGTCTCTCTCACCGTGCAGCCGTACGATGAGCTGCACTACAGCGTCCTCCTCGACCGGCCGCCGGCTGCGCCATCGAAGCCAGCGTGGAGCGCCGCTCTGCTGGCTGAGGCCGCCGGGGCCACAGCGCGCGTGGAGATGGCGCTGCTCCGTACCGCAAACTGGGGGCGGGACGCGTACGATATCGCACAGCCTCCCAGCCCCGCGACGTTGCGGCTTTCGATGGTGCATGAGAGCGGTCGGTATCAGCGGCTCGTGCTTCCCACGGACGCCACCGACTGGGTGTGGCAGGCGGAGCTCGACAGCGACGCGCCGTCGCGATTGACGATCTCCGCCCCGCCGCCGGACGGTCGCCACCTTTACATCAAGCAGGTATGGGACGGAGTCCGTCGCGAATTGCGCGCCGACGCTTCGATCCACGCCCCGGCGGGGACGCGACGGTTCCGGCTCAGGCTGACGAGGGAACGACTCGGCCCCGACATCGCCGACGCTCCGACGCGGACGACGGCGCTGCTGGCAAACTACCCCAACCCGTTCAACCCGGAGACGTGGATCCCGTTCACGCTCGCCGAGATGTCGTCTGTCGCGATCGCGATCTACGACACGCGCGGACTTCCCGTGCGCCAGATATCGCTCGGCGATCTCCCCGCCGGACGCTACTCCGAACCGGGCCGCGCCGCGCACTGGGACGGCCGAAACGAGTTCGGCGAAACCGTCGCGAGCGGCGTCTACATCTACGAGCTGCGGGCCGCGGGCCGCCGGGAGCTCCGCCGCATGGTGCTGCTCCAGTGAGCAAGGCTGCGGGCTCCGGCTTGGCGCGGCGTGTGGGAAACGCCGCACGGAGGCGCCCCCTCACATGCCGCGCTTGCGTGGCGGCAGCGGCCGCGTTATGTCTGGTGGCCGC
>NYZG01000036.1 GCA_002687025.1 Candidatus Poribacteria bacterium | reverse complement strand
TGTCGCCCAGGTGCCATTTCCCAAACATGCCGGTGCGATAGCCGGCGGCTTTGAAGAAGTCGGCAACCGTGGTTTCGTCTTCGCGCAGGAGAGAGCGACCGCCGATGGTGTGCCACACGCCGGTGCAGTTGCAGTAGCGGCCGGTCATCAGACCCGCCCGTGTCGGGGCGCATGTGGGCCCTACGTGGAAGTTCGTGAGACGCACGCTTTCGCCGTGCATGTCATCGAGATTCGGCGTGTGTATCACGGGATTCCCGTGACACGCTAGGTCGCCGTACCCCTGGTCATCCGTGATGACGAAGACGACGTTCGGCTTGCGCGGCTCGGTCGGCACGTGTTCTATCTCCCGGCGAGTCTAGCCTGCGGCGGCCTCTTCACTGATGTCCAGAGCGGCGCAGGGCGTCCCGAACATTGGCTCGCGATACGGCAGATGCGTTCGGCCGCGGGCGAGGATCTGGTTCTGATTGCGGCACTCCTCGACCGGCGCGCCCCAATGCGTCCAGGAACGAGCGTTGGCGTAGTGGCTCACGAACGCCCGGCGCCTGCGGTCCTTGGACCGGTTCGCCAACGAGCGGTGCATCACCTTGCCCGCGAAGAAGGCGACATCGCCTGCCTTCATGACGGCGTGTACCTCTGGACCGGGGTACTTCTCCGTGATGCGTGCGAGGTCGTTTACTTCGGTGTCGTCGTGGCTCACGTTCCGCGCCTGGCGGTGTACCGGTTCGTACTGTGTGCCCGTCACGAACGAGACGCACCCGTTTTCCTCGTCGGCGTCGTCGATGGCGAGCCACGCGCCGCAAAGGGTGTCCGGCAGCGTCTGGATGTAGTACGAGTCCTGGTGGAATCCCTGCCCGACCTGCCCCGGGCCCTTCAGGAACAGCATCGTCTGCATCGCCATCACGTCCGGGCCGATGAGCCCCTCCAGCACGTCCAGCACACGCGGATGGAGAAGGTACCGCTCGTGCAGTTCGTGCACGAAATGCAGCTGATGGATGCGCACGTGGTGCTGCTTGATCTGCTCGGGCGTCGCGTCGGGGGCGGGCGGCTCGATTCTGCCGGGAATAGTCAGCTCGCCAGAGATGATCGCCTCGGTGTGGTCGCGGAGCTCGACGACCTCGTCGGGGGTCAGGAGTTGGGGCACGACGAGGAAGCCCTGCTCGCTGAAGGCGCGTACCTCGTCCGCGGAGACTTCGTATCGGTCGGCTTCGTTCATCGACTGTTCCATGTGATATGGGATCGTAGGCGTCAGGCGCCGTCGCCGGGGAGCCGGCGACTCGACGCGTCTCCGAGCATGAGGGTGAGGTCGGCGATGGATTCATGCATCGCGTGCAGGTCGTCGCCCAGGACATCGAGCCGCTGACGGATTTCATCGAGCTCGCGGGTGGATGCGCCCTTCGTGAGGCCGCGCTTCCGGCTGGCGTACTGGATGCCCATGTACACGATCGCCACAGCGGTCGCGCAGAGCAGCGTGCAGCTCATTAGCATGACGAACATGACGCCGGCCATACATCCTCCGATCCGTTTCCCCGACCAGCGTAGTATAGGCCTCCGCCATCAGCAGGGAAACGGCGCCGCGTGGCGATAGTAATTGGGTACTAATGCGCGCGATGGCACAACTTGTTGTGGTTTCTGGTTGACGCGCGCCGCAGACGCCCCATATCGGCGTCAACGGGACGACGGAGATTCGGCAGACGGAGCTACCAATGGACCCCAACGCCATGGATGAACTGAGGGCCGTCGCGGCGGGCCTGGCGCGCTGGTACCTGGAGGAGATGCCCGCCGAGGAACAGGCGGCGTTCGTCCAGTCGGAGCTGGGCGCCGAGGTGCGGGGCGTGGGCTTCCCGCTGGAGCCGCCAGCCGAGGAGTCTCGCGAGGACGCAGCCGGACTTCGCCCTGAAGTCGGCGTGACCGCGTAGCGGGATCCTCGTCATCCAGGCACGTGCAGGTCCGACGCTATGCGGCCGACCACGCGAAGTCTCGATCGAGTGGGAATATCGGCCGCGGAACGCGCTCGAACGGCAGCGATGTCATGCGCAGATCACTGAAGCCCGGGCTCAGCGCCATGATCGCACGCGGGGCGTTGTCTCGCAGCTCGGGGAACAGGTAGCCGAGCTTCACGACGACCACCTTACGCGCCAACGGGTCGATGCTGGCGCTCTCGAACGCGCCGAGCGAGAGGAACGCCCGCCGATCGGTGGCGAGCACGATCTCGACGCCGCCTGCTTGCACCGTGGCCACGTCGGCGTCCGACGGGTCGTCCAGATGCCGAACGACGCCCGCCACATCCAATGGCGCGCCGTTCACAGCGTCCAACTTCCCGCCGATGGAGAGCGAGACCGCGGCCCCAACTCCGGCCTCCCGGCATACCTGCACGGCTTCGGCGTCGGCGATCCCCGCGACGACCGCGCCCGACGCGTCGGCCTGGATCAGCCGCCGTGCGATGTCCGGGTTGTCACCGCCTCCACCGGCGGTGACGTTGTCGCCGGAATCCGAGATGAACACCGTGGACTCGGGGGCAGCAAGGGCGGCGTCCACGGCGTCGCCGACGGGCAGCGTCTCGACGTCGGTCCCGAAGTCGTCGCGCCGGTCCCAGACGGCCTGGGCGAGTTCCACAGCGAGCCCACGCGCCAAACTCAGTACACGCTCCGCGACGACGATCGCCGCCGGCGACGAATGCGGCCCGTCCGTCCAGGGGCACCCAATGAACAGCGACGCGTCCAGAACGCCCGGCAGCGACTCGATCTCCGGCAGCCGCGCGTAGAGTGACGCGGACGGCTCGACCTCCGTGATCGCGTATTCGCCGGGGAGGAGAAGGGGCGGCTTCACCATCTCGCACACGGGGCGGAGGCCCTCACGCAGGCAGCGGATGAGATGCGTCGCCGCCCGCCGGCGCGTTGGGGCGCCGTCGCGGTGTGGAGCGGTGCGCAGCGCCGTCATGATGTCCAGGGCCGCGACGACCTCGGGCGCAACGTTGCCGTGCAGGTCGAAGCTCGCGGAGATGAGGACGTCCGGGCCGACAGTCTCGCGCACCGCGCGCAGCAGATCGCTTTCCCCGTCGCCGATGCCTTCGACCTCCATCGCGCCATGCAACGCGAGGAAGACGCCGTCCACCGGTCCGGCGTCGCGTAGGCGCTCGACCAGTTCGTCGCGAAGCCCCGTGTAGGCGCTCTGCTCGACGAGACCATGCGGCGCCGCGGTCGCCATGAGCGTCGGCGCCCACTCGACATCGCCGCCGCCAACCTCCGCCCAGAACGCGTCGTCGGTGATGCCGCCCCCACGGACGACGTGGAACTCCTCGATCGACGTGCGCAGCGTCGAGAACGTGTTCGTCTCGTGGCCGATTCCGCCGACGGCGATTCTCATGGACAGGTCCTATCGGGTCTTGCGGGCGGCCCGCGCGGGATGAAGATGCTATTCCGCAGCGACCGGAGCGATGAGTAGCGTCGCCCCGGCGCCGTCGGCGTAGATCCACCACGCCTGGCCCGGCTGCATCGGGTGCGGGGCCGCGTCGTCCGACGCGCGCGTGACATACGACTGAGACGCAACGTCCAGGTAATGGATGCGGTTGTCCGTCACCCCGGCCGAGTCGGCTTGGGATGGCGTGAGGATCTCGCCGTTGTCCACCGCGATGGTGGCGTCACTCCACGCGACGGGAAATGCGAACGGGTTCGCGAGCAGGTTCCACCCCTGGCTCAAGGGGATCTCGAACGGCCCCGTTGCATCGACCGACTGCCCGACGGTCTGTCGCGTCTCGTCGACATCGCCGAGGACCGCGACGAGCCAGCCCTGCCCCGGCGCGAAACCGTCCGTGGTAACTGGGGTCGCGTCACCGAGCGGCCCGGCGGCTTCCCAACGTTGAAACGACGCGTCCCAGCGCCACGCAAACCACTCCGTGAGGAAGCCGCCATCAGCGCTGTCTAACGTGGAGGCGACATCTGCGATGTCGGGCCAGATCGACGGCGCCACGGCGTTCCACACCGGCTGCGGCCCCGGCGTGGCTCTCAGAGTGAGACTCGTCGCGACGGCGACGGGAATGCTGCCGGGCGCTTCGGCCGTGTACGTCATCTGTGGGCCGGTCTGCGAATCGTCCATCTCCGCGTACCACACCAGACCGCGTGTAGTGATGTCCGAGGCCGCGATTCTCGCCTTCCACACGCCGCCGCCGGCCGGGGCGAACGGCGTCGAACGGTATTGCGGCTCGCCGCCGCGCGCGTAGTAGAGCGTCGCGCTGGTAAGGGTTCCGATGGACCCACCGACGAGCGCATCCAGTACAACGCGTTCGCCCGCGGCCGCCAGGCTCGGAGCCACGATCTCGATGGCGACGGAGCGGACGCGTATCGTGTACGTGGTAATGGCTCCCAGGGCAATGGGCAGCGTCGTCGTCGTCCGCATGTCGAGGTCCGTGCCGTCGTCGTCGCTCGTCATGCGGACGTCGGCCCAGTACGCGTCAATCTCCGACACGTCCCAGGTCAGATGCCAATCCGTGACATGCGGCGGAAAGCCGGCCTGCGCGTCGACAACCAGCGTCCATACGATGTCGGCAGCCGCTACGGCGGGAAAGCCGCGCACGTCGGTGTTCAGCTCCCGCAAGCGCGAGAGCGGCTCAGAGGCCGCGAAGAAGTACGGGGCGGGCGCCCACCCAAACGGCGTCGGGGGCGGCGCCAAGAAGTCGACCTTTAAGTCGAAACCATCGGTCGCCCCCTCGGCGATGCCGAAGATCGACCGGAACACGGACGCCGGTTCTCCGCCGATCATCCCATGGGCCTCGATCCGCGCCGCCCACGGCGTCGGCGTCGCGAGGGCGCGTACGCCGCCCATGATCGCGCCTGCGACAAGCAGACACGCCAGGACCGAGGGCCGCGAGCGCCGGAGAGGGTTGGTCATCCCGGGCATCCCTGCTCTAATGGGGTCCTGCGGCCCCGCCGGCCGCGGCTGGTGGAGGAGGACAGACGGTCACAGTGGCGCGCGTTCCCACAGACGCGAAGCGAACCACGACGCGCGAAGGCCAGTACGTGACATGGCGTGCTGTGCTCACCGGCCTCCTTCTGATGCCGCCCAACGCGTACTTCGCGATGCAGCGCGGCATCGAATGGAGCGGGCCGCCCGGCACCATCTCCCTGCTATACAACGTCGTGTTCGTGCTTCTTGTTCTGACTTCTCTCAACCGACTGCTCAAGCGCTTCGCGCCACGCCACGCCTACACGCAGGGCGAGTTCGTCACGATCTACGCCATGCTCTGCGTGGCGACGACGCTCGCGGGGCACGACCTCATCCAGGTGCTCGCCCCGGTTCTCGCCTACGGGGATCGCTACGCCACCCCCGAGAACGACTGGCGCGCGCTGTTCGGTGACCGTTTGCCCGAGTGGCTCATCGTGCGTGACGACGCGGCGTTGCGCAACCTCTTCGACGGACAGTCGGACCCGTACGATCCGGCGAATCTCTTGCCGTGGCTCCGGCCGGTGTTCTGGTGGTCGGTATTGCTCATCCTCATCGTCCTCACGACGCTCTGCATGTGCGCCATCATCCGCCGCCAATGGACCGAGCACGAACGCCTCGCGTACCCGATCATCGAGATGCCGTACGAGATGACCGTCGAGGGCGGGTCGGCGCGCTTCTTCAGCAGTCGGCTGCTGTGGTGCGGCTTCGCGCTCGGGGCCGGCGTGGACCTCATCAACGGCGTGCACCACTTCGTGCCGGCCGTGCCGCTCATCCCCATACGCACGATCAACCTCGGCGTCTTCTTCACGGATAAGCCGTGGAGCGGCATGGGTTGGACGCCTCTCTGTTTCTTCCCGTTTATCGTCGGCCTGGGCTTCGTCATGCCGGTCGACCTGTCGCTGTCGATTTGGGTGTTCTACCTGGTGTGGAAGGTCGAGCGGATCGTCAGCGCGGGGATGGGATGGGAGCGGTTCATCGACACGTCGTACTCCAGCACACAGCCCGTGGGCGCGTTCCTCACGCTGCTGATGTTCGCCCTCTTCACCGCCCGGCGACATCTGCGGGACGTTGCGCGCGCCGCGTTTGGCGCTCCCGCCGACGACGCCGACGAGCCCGTGCCGTACCGGTATGCGTTCTGGGGCGCGGTGATCGGATTCGTCTGCATCGTGCTGTTCTGGATGCGGGCGGGCGGAAGTCCCGGCATGGTTGCGCTCGTGTTCGCGGTGTATCTGCTCTTCATCCTGTGGGGCACGCGCATCCGCGCGGAGGTCGGGCCGCCGGCTCTGACGCTGTACCGGCCGACGCACTTCGTCGTCGACACCCTCGGCACGGGCCGGGTTGGTAAGGACAACCTGGCGCTGTTCGCGCTTGTCCAGGGCGTCATGCGGGCGTTCCGCAGCCACCCCATGCCGCACATGCTGGAGACGATGAAGTTCGGGCGCCGCGCCGGGATGTCGCGGGAGGGCAAGTTGGCGCTCGTGATACTTGGCGCGGCGGCGGTCGCGGCGCCGATGGCCTTCTGGGCGTTTCTCGATGTCTGCTATCGCCGCGGCACGTACGGCTGGTTCGGTCGAGAGGCGTACCTGAACGCGCAGGCGTGGCTATACCGCATCGACCCGAATCCCGACTGGGCGGACATCGCGATGATGGCCGGCGCGTCTGTGTTCACGATGCTGCTGATGTTCATGCGGACGCGCTTCCTGTGGTGGAAGCTTCACCCGCTCGGGTACTCCATGGCGATGAACTGGACGACCGAGTGGGCGTGGTTCCCGATATTCATGGGCTGGGCCGCCAAGGCCGCCATCTTGAACCACGGCGGCATACGCGGCTACCGGCGGGCGTCGTTCTTCTTCTACGGTCTCATCCTGGGCGACTTCACGATGGGCGCTATGCTGAACATTGCCGGGCTGTTCTACGGGCAGCGGATCTACGTGTTCTGGCACTGAGCCGATGGCCAAGGCCGGCTACCGTCGCCAACAGCAGGACGCCGAACACCGCGCGATTCGGCAGGCCCTCGCGCTCCGCGATCTTGAACGCCTCGAGCTGGTGCGGCATCAGGTAGTTGCGCTTGCGCCGGCTGAACCACACGCACAGCGACATCGCGGACAGGCTGCGCGACCCCACCGCACGGGCGCCGAAGACCGCCACGGGTGACTCCTGGGGCGACAGGAAGTTCAGATCGTGCTCCGGCGCCCCCGCCTCGGCGCGGATGCGCGCCATGCCGACGTACATCGTCCAGAACACCCCCGCGAAGGCGACTATCACCCACAGAGACAGGCCCATGCGCAAGCTGAACCACGCCATGCCGACGGCGCAGACGGCGCCGCTGATGAGGCAGTTTGTCCTTTCAAGCGCTGCCTTCTCCTCGTGCGCTTGCTGGACCAGTTCGGTGACATGGCCCAAGGCGGCGCGATACCTGTCCCATTCGTCCGACTCCAGGATGGCGACATGTGGGCCGCTCACGTAGGCCGCGGTCCTTCTCTGGCTATCGCCGTCCGCGCGGCCAGCAAGCCAGCCGAGAGAATACCGCAGGAACTTGCCCTTACGTTCATACTCAAGAACAGGTGGAATCATACCGATGCTATACGCCAGTTCCCAGCGGCGCCCGTGTTCCGGCGACGGGCAGCTGTTCTGTGTCCGGCCGCTGGGGCTGCCCCAACCTTGACCGACTTCGACAGCGCCACCTAGAATCCCGAGCGGATGCGACGCCAACTCGGCGCCCCGCCCGCGCGCCGATTCTGCCGGTTCCTGCCGGAAGGGAACGCAGCGGAATGCCCGATGCCCCGACGGACGATGGACAGCTGATCGCCGAGGTGGCAGCACTGCGCGAGCGAGTGCGCGAGCTGGAGGCCCGCGATGGGCCGGCCCCACCGAAAGCGCTCCAGGCCGAGCGAGATCGTGCACAACGCTACCTCGATGTCGCCGCCGTAATGCTCGTCGGACTGGATGCCGACGGCCGGGTGACGCTCGCCAACCGGCGCGCGTGCGAGATTCTAGGATGCGCCAGCGAGGAGATCGTCGGACAGTCGTGGGTGGAGCGCTTTGTCCCCGAGGACGCCAGGGCGGGTACACAGAGAACTGTCGCAGGCATTGCGCGGGGCGAGGTCCCGTACACCGAGGAGCGCCTCGGCCCCGTGCTGACCGCATCCGGCGACGTGCGGACCATCCGGTGGCAGAACGCGCGTGTTCAGGACGACCAGGGGCGCTTCATCGGTTCTCTCAGTTCCGGCCATGACGTGACGGAGGAACTGACCGCGTCGCACGCTCTCCGGCAGAGCGAGGACACGATGGCGGCNATCCTCTCGGCGATGCCTGACCTNGTGCTGCACCAGGATGCCGACGGACGCTATCTGAACTGCTTCAAGGCGCCGGACGTCGACACCCTCCTGCCCGTTGAGGAGTTCCTCGGCAAGCGTATGGAGGAGGTCCTGCCCGAGGCGCTCACGCGGCCTAGCCGAGACATGATCGACCGGGTCTTGCGAACGGGTGAAGCGGCGAGTTCGCAGTACGACCTCGACATGGCGGAAGGCGTCCGTTCGTACGACCTACGGATGGCTCCCGTCGGCGAAGATGAAGTAGTGAGCGTCATCCGGGACGTCACCGAGACACGGCGCGCCGTCAGCCGGCTGGAGGAAAGCGAACGCCGGTTCCGCGCGCTCTTCGAGGAGTCGCCACGGGGCCTCATGATCGGCGACAGCAACGGCACGTTGCTGACCGCGAACCGCGCGATGGCATCGCTGCTGGGCCACACACCCGCGGAGTTGCGAGGCAAGTCGTTCGCCGACATCACGTTCGCCGACGATATCGAGGAGACGCAGGACGCCATCGCAGGTCTCCGAAACAGCGCGACGCGCTCGAAGCGGCTCGAGAAGCGATATGTGCGGAAGGACGGGGCCATCGTCCTTGCCAACGTGCACGTGGTGTCCCTATGGGACGAGGAGGACGGATCGGAACGGCTCTTTGCGCTTGTCGACGACATCACCGAACGGCGACAGACCGAGTCGCTGCTCGCGACGCGGACCAGACAGCAGTCGGCTCTGGCGCAATTCAGCCAAGAGGCGCTCGGGAGTCGAGACGCGCCGGCGCTCATGCAGCGGGCATGCGAGCTGTTGGCGGACACGCTCGACGTGGAATACGCGAAGGTGCTGGAGCTGCTGCCGGAGGGCCGTGGGTTGCTTCTGAAGGCGGGCGTTGGCTGGCAGGGCGGGCTGGTCGGCAAGGCGTCGATCAACGCCGGCCGCGACTCGCAGGCAGGATACACGCTGCTCTCAGGTGGACCGGTCGTCGTCCCGAATCTGTGGGAGGAGGGCCGGTTCTGTGGCCCGCCGCTTCTCTTCGATCATCTGGTGACAAGCGGGATGAGCATACAGATCCAGGGCGCTGAGGAGAGCGACGCGCCCTACGGTGTGCTCGGCGCGCATACCAGGCGCCGCCGCGATTTCTCGCCCGACGACGTGAACTTCCTCGCCGGATTTGCCACCGTGATTGCCGCGGCCGTCGTTCGGTCGCGGCACGAGCAGGAGATACAGGACCTGAACGCGCGGCTCGAAGCGCGAGTCGAAGAGCGCACGGGCGACCTGAACCAGGCTAACGAACGGCTACAAGCTGAGCTCGCGCGGCGGGGCATCACGGAGGAGGCGCTGCGCCGGACCGAGTCCGAACGGTCCCAACTCACGCAGCGGATTCTCACCATCCAGGAGGACGAGCACGCCCACATTGCCCGCGAGCTCCACGATCGGGCGGGTCAAGGGCTGTCGTCCGTGCTGGTGGGCCTTCGGCTACTCTCACGCGAGGTGGGGTCGCTGGAGATGAGCGACCGCCTCGAGGAGCTGCGGAACCAAACCTCGGACACCCTCGACAGCATCCGCAACCTCGCCTTTGAGATGCGACCCACGTCGCTGGAGCACCTCGGTCTCGCCGCCACACTCGAGCAGGACGTTCGCACGCTGGCGACACAGCTTCAGATCGGCGTGGACTTCCTTGCCGGGCCGGAGGAACGGGAGCCGTTACGGCAAGATGTCGAGATCGCCATCTATCGGGCCGTGCACGCCGCCCTGACAAACGCCGCCCACCATGCCGAAGCGGCCCATGTGAGCATCACCATGCAGCGGCAGGAACGCCGACTGTCGATCATCGTGGAAGACGACGGCAAGGGATTCGATGTCGACGCCGTCTCGGCCGGGCCCGTCGAGAACCGGTTCGGCCTCCTGGGGATGGAGGAGCGCGTCCGGCCGTTCGGTGGCCGCGTGACGTTCGAGTCGAGCCCGGGCGCCGGGACAACGGTCTTCATTGAGCTGCCCACGCCCGCCAGCGCCAAGGCAGACGCGTCCTAGCGCACATCCGCGGCCCTTACCGACCCACCGGAAGCGTCAGACGCACACGCTTGGTCTCGTAGATGAAGGAGTGCGCGCCCTGGCGATCGCGCGGAAGATCGCCGACCCGCTGGAAATCGTAGACGCCGTGGAAGACGATCTCGTGGCCCGGCGGGCAATCTTCGCGGATGTACGCCTCCGACACGCGGCGCGCGGTCCCGGACCAGTCGGGACGATGGCGCCAGACGCTTCGCTCTCGCGCGCGGTCGACGTACGGGTCGTCTGTGAACAGCGACAGACCGTACCACACGTCGTCCTCGCGGTCGGACTGCGTCAGTATGCTCACCCACTCGCCGGGCTCAGCGACGCCGGAGCCGTCTCCCTCGCCGAACATCACCTCGGCCCCGTCGTCCTGCAGGTACGCGACTCCGTCCGCGACTCGGTACTCCGTCAGCTCCGCCGCGGCCGAGTAGAACGGCACGTCGAGCAGGTATCGGCGCGTGGCTCCGTCGTGGGTCACCATGACCTTCATGCGCGCGACTTCCAAGTCGCCGGAACGACAGCGGATACCGAACGACGTCTCCACCGAGATGGCGCCGGTTCCCACCCCGGCCACGTCGGCGGCCGGGTCCAACACCTCGACATCTTCGGTCTGGGCGATGAGCTCTACGCGCGCCGAGCCCACCGCGCTCCCGCCAATGTTGAAGAGCACCGGCGTCAGCCGAATCACGTCCCACGCCTGCGGTACTTCGCGATCTAGCCTGTGGTCGGCGACGACCAGGCGTCCGGCGTCCTCGGGGCCATGCACTCCGACGTACTCGCCCGCGCCACCCACCTGGAAGCGCAGGCGCCCGTCGCTGTCCGCCTTCAGCGCTTCCTCCGTGACCGTCAGGTCCGACAGTGCGAGTCGTCGCAGGTCGTACGTCGCCTCCGGTGCGTAATGCGCGCCCGTCGTGATGTCGATGCGCGTGGCAGGAAGGCTCGGCCCGTCGGGCAGCCACTTGCGCGTCGTGACCTTCATTCCGCTCTTCGACGCCTCGTCGACGTACGTGAATCCGGGCTCGTCTCGATCGCTCGCGAAGCTGTATCCCCAGATGTCGAACTCCGGGTAGACGTCGATGTGGCTCCACTCCTTCGGTGGCGGCGTCGGCTGACGGAAGTGGCGCATGTGGAAGCCGAACTGCCCCTCGACGTTCACGACGGTGTGGAAGCCGTCGAAGTAGTTCACGCCGTAATGCCACGCCTCGTACGAAAGCTCCTGCGCCTTGAATTCGCGGTCGATGCCCAGATCGTGCTGTCGCAGGAAGTCCTTCATCCCCACATGTTGGCGGATTGGCAGCCCCACGTAGTTGCGGCCCATGTGGCGGAACGGCGTGTACACCTGCAACGCGCGCGGGCCGATGATGAACGCCGACGACGGGTTGAAGAACGACGCGCTCCCGATCAGGTGCGGGTACTTGGACGCTACGAACATCGACATGAAACCGCCCATGCTCAGGCCCGACGTCGCCCGGCCCTCGCGCGAGGGGATCGTCCTGTATTCGGCGTCGACATGCGCCACGAGTTCGGGGAACTCGTCGACGAAGTGGAGGTCGTCTTTCACCGGCCCGATGTCATAGGGCCGCGGATACTGCCCGGCGACGTAGCCGTCCCACTTGACGACGATGACGTCGTTCTCGCTGACGTAGGTCGCGATGTTGTCGCGCGGGTCGGGCCCGCAACGTTCGACGTCGCCGTTCCACTCATCGTAGTAGCGCGACTCCGCCGACGCGGACGGCTCGCCGTAGGCAGGGCCGTTGTAGCGCCCGCCGTACCCATGGAAGAAGTAGATGACCGGGAAGCGCCGGTCGGCATCCGTCGCGTAGGTTGGCGGCAGGAACACGCGATAGTGGCGCTCTTCGGCGAACACGTCGCTATGTCGCGAGCGATCCTGGATCACCGCGTCCTCCGCGGAGACGGCGGTCGCGGCGCCACACAGGCAGACCGAAAGCAGCAGTGATCGCACTGGGCGCACCTCACTCCGCGGGAACGGGAGACGAACGGAACCGCGGCAGCATATCACGGGCTATGCGCTCACGCGACGCGCCGCACGGCGTCCGTGCGTCCGGGCCGGTCGGAGCGCGATGCAGGCACGCCTGCCCGCGTGCGCGAATTGCGGGCCGCGGGGTCTTGCTCTGTCCTGCTGACACGGGCACGCTATGCAGTGGGAGAACCCAAGATGCTGGCGCCTGGCTGACGCCAGCCACGGATCGCGGCATCCGTCTGGCTGGCGATCGCTGTCGCCGGCACGTGGGCCGGGCGCCGATGCGGCGTCGTCTGACCCCGCCATGCCGGACCTCCGTGGCCTGGCCGTCGCAACGCAACGGGACGCCGCCTCCCGAACGTAATCACCGTCAGCCCACGCGCCCTGAAGGGAGTGATGATGAAGCGGCTGAGTCTGCACGGGTTCTACTCCTGGTCGACCTTCGACGAACGGCGCGGGGTCGACATGCACGGTCACCTGTGGGCCCGTGAAGACGGCTGCGTCGCGTTCGACCCTCCGGCCATGTCCGATGCCGATCGACAGCATCTGGAGGAACTTGGCGGATTGCGGACGATCGTCCTGACGGGAAGCCAGCAGGAGCGCGACGCGGCATCCTTACGGGAACACTCAGGCGCCGAGGTAGTCGCGCACGAGCTAGCCGCGACCCACCTGTCGTTCCCGCCGGGCCGGACGGTGGCCGACGGCGAGGAGGTAGTCGACGGGCTGCGCGCCGTGCACCTTGCGTACGGGACGGGTCCGGGGACGATCGCGGTCGACATCGCCGGCAGTCGCGCGTTCGTGGTCGGCGATCCGTTGGTCGGTTCGCCCGCGGGAAGTGTCTCGCTCGTGCCCGACGCCGACCTGGCTGACCCGCCACGTGCCGTGCTTGCCCTCCGCGCGCTGCTGCGCCACGAGCCCCAGACGCTGCTGCTCAGCACGGGCGATTCGGTACACCACGGCGCGCACGATCGCCTGCTCGATTGCCTGGAAGCGCGCACCGACGTCTATATCAACCGCATCAACGTGTCTGAGCTGGACGCGGGGTCCCAAGCCGAGATAGGCGGCCTCATCGGCGGTCGCGACCTCGGCTACCAGCTTTTCCGGCTGGATCCGGGCGAATTCAACTGCCCCTTCCATTTCCATCACTTCGACGAAGAGATGGCGTACGTGATGGAAGGCGAATGTGTCATGCGGACGGATCGTGGGGAGTTCACCATTCGCGAGGGCGACTTCATCGCCTTCCGCGCGGGGCCCCGAGGCGTGCATAAGTTCGTCAACCGCAGCGCGGCGCGATGCGTGCTGTTCGTGCTTGGGGAGCAGCACCCCCACCTGATCTGCGAATACCCGGACTCGGAGAAGATTGCGACATATGTCGTGAACGGCGCGTTCCGCAAGCGCGACGTCGTGGGCTACTGGGACGGCGAGGGACACGCCGACTGAGATTCCCGGCGCCGACGCGTGCCCGGCGTCCACCCGCTTCGCGCTTCCCACTCTACGGTCGAGCGACGCCACAAACCTCATCGGGCGTGGCGACAGACCATTTTCATGTCGGGGTCGCCCCGGCCTCTGTGTCGTAGTATGTGGAAGCCATAGCGAGGAGACGCCGATCGCCTCTCTAAGCGACCGACATCATGTAGCAGCCGCGCTCAGCGGCGATCGGGACGCGTTTGCCGCGCTCGTGAGCCGCCATGAGCGCCGTGTGTACGCGATCGCGTATTCTAAGCTCATGAACCACGAGGACGCGAGGGACGCGACTCAGGAGACGTTCCTGTACGCCTACGAACGCCTGTGGCAGGTGCGCCTCCCGGATCGGTTCGGCGCGTGGGTCGCTCGGGTGGCGCTGACGCGCGTCGGCCTGCATACGCGGCGACGCTCGCGGGAGGCCGTGATGGACGTGGCCGACGTGTTTGGCGAGGAACCGGACCCCGTGATCGAGCAACACCTGTTCGAGCGGGACGATGACGCGCGGAGGCTCGTCGAGCGTGGCCTGCGAGCTCTGCCCGAGCCGTTGCGCGCCGCCGTGACGCTGCGCTTCATGTCCGACGCGACCTACGAGCAGGTAGGGGAAAGCCTCGCGATTCCGGCCTCCGCCGCGGAACGCCGCGTGCAGCGGGGACTGACGAAGCTGCGGGAATACTTCCGGCGATGCGGCATCACGGACGCGGACGGGTCCTCGGTGGCCGGCGCGCTGAAGCTTCCGGTCGGGGCGGGGGTCCTCGCCGACGTGATGGAGTCGGTTCGCGGCCAGCCGCCGCCGCGTTCCTCCCCGACTTCGCCCGCGTCGGCCGGCGTGCTGGCCGTCTCGGGAGTCGGCGGCGGCCTGGTTACGGCCCTGCTTGCCTGTGGCCTCTTCCTCGCCACGTGGGCCGAGGTCCGTGGCGGCTCCACGGCGGCCGGCGACGGCGCTGCAGCCATAGTCCTGGTGGGACATCCCGCGCCTTCGTACGGCGCCGACGCGACGGGCGTCCTCGCGCGCGACCTGCATCGCGGGCCGATCCCGCAGAACGCGGTTCTCATCCTGGACGAGAACTTCGACGATCTCGTCCCTGGTCAGCCGTTGCCCGGCTGGACGGAAGGGGTCTACGCGCAGTCGGACGACGTTCCACCGGGCGGAGGCCGGGGAGCGGCGGTCGTGAACACGAACATCCCGTCGGCCTACTGCCGGTTTCCGCTGGTCAAGGGAATCGTGACGGTCGAACTATGGCTCAAGCCGCAACGGGGCGACAGGACAAACTGCACGCTGTGGATGGGGAACCACTTACGCGGATGGACCGCGCCGGACGGTGTGCACTCGACAGAGCGTCCGTTCCGTGGGGAATCCGCGGGCAACGCGCCGATTCTTCGCAAGAACGACCGAGACATGTGGCTCTACGACGACGGCCTGCTGCGCGAGCCGTCCCCCGAGGTGGCCTTCGCGGCATACGACGGCAAATGGCGCCACATGCGAGTTCGGTACGACACAGCGCGACACATCTTCGACCTGTACATGGACGGACAGCCAATACGGCGGGATATCCCGTCGCCGTGGGATCTGTCGGCGGGGGTTTCGTACGTGTCGCTGAGCAGCGGCAGGTGGCGCCGCGAGCGGGATGAGCCGTCGCTCTTCGACGGTGTACGCGTCTACGTGGAGCCGTTCGAGGACGACGCCACGTGACGTCGCACGGAAGGTAGCCGCCCAGCGCACAGGCCGCTTGCTTGGCCCTGTAGGCTTCGATGTCGGTGGTTCGCCAGGTGACCGGTGCGTCTGGATTCGGAACCACGGTAGGACGGCACAGTACATACAGTATCGCGAGGTCACGTTAGTGCTATGATCGTCGGCGTCCTGGGTCTGTTCCTCATCGCCCACGAGGGGCCCGCTGCGGAGGAGGTCGCCTTCGTGCGCGACGGGCAGATCTGCCTCGTCGACGTGGGGACAGGCGCGGATAGGCAGCTGACGACGGTGGGGCCGAATCTCCATCCCGCATGGTCGCCGGACGGCACGATGCTCGCGTACGAGCGTTGGGACTTCGGCAATTCCGACATCTACGTCCTCGGTATCGACGTACAGAGCGGGCCGATCGAGTGGCTGCATACCGGGGACGCTGCACACGATTTCTTCGGCGCATGGTCGCCCGACAGCACGCAGATCGCCTTCCACTCAGGGCGCATCGACACCAACCAGGTGTGGACGCTCGCGGCCGATGGCAGTGATAACGACAATGCGGAGCGAATCACGACCGTCGCCACCAACTGGCGTCCCGACTGGTCGCCGGATGGCCTCGAAATGGTGTACACGTCTCAGCGTGTCGGGGGAGCGAACGACTTGTTCGCGATGACCTTGGCTACCGGCGCGGAGACGAACCCTACCCTGGGCGCGGCCGACGCCGACTACGCCAGCTGGGCCCCCGACGGCAGCGGGATCGCCTTCTGGTCCAGCGGCGAAGCGGTCGTGATAGACGCCGCAAGCGGCGCGGTCCTCGCAAGCACGCCCACCGACGACGAGTTCTCGGGCGCCACGCCGTTCCGGCGCGTGGCCTGGGAGCCCGACGGGTCGACGCTCCTCTTCGGCTATGGGCAGCATGTCTACAAGATGAGCTCTGACGGGGCGTCCCTCGTCTCGCTCACGGAGGGCGCAGCGGGGAGCAGCGGGTACCCAACGTGGTCGCCCGACGGCTCTCGGATCGCCTTTGTCACGGATCGGGACGGATCGCCGCAAGTCTGGATGATGAACGCGGACGGCAGCAACGAGGAAGCCCTGACCACGGTGTCGACCGGTTCCTACGTGGACACGTGGCCGGCCTGGCGGCCCATCGTGCCGGAGATCGGAGTTGCACCGGAGTCTCTGGACTTCGGTGAGGCACAGATCGGCACGCCCAAGCCGCTCGACGTTATCGTCACGAGCACGGGCACGGCCGCGCTGACCGTCAGCGACATCACGTCCGACAACCCGACGTTCACCGTGTCCACCGACCCGCCACCACCGTTCGACCTTCTGCCGTCGGATCCCGGGCGAACGGTCACGGTGACGTCCACGCCAACGGCTGCCGGCGCCCAGACGGCGAACATCACGATCACGCACAACGCGGGGGGCGGTTCCACCGTCGTCCCCGTAACCGGCACGGGGGTCCTCTCGCCGACCGTGACGATCACCGCGCCCGCCGCGGAGGAGGCGTTGCCTGCAGGCACGACAGAGACGCCCCTGACGGTGGCGATCACCGATCACCCGGAGTCGGGCTACTGGGGTTGGCAGTTGGACTCCGGCTCGGGACCGGGGCCGCTGAACCCCGTTCACTCGGGCAACACGGTTCCCGTGCCGGGTCTGGCGGATGGCGGATCGTACACGTTGGCGGTGTCCCTGCTGGACGATGCTGATGCGCCATTCGATCCTCCTGTCACGGACAGCGTGTCGTTCTCCGTGGATACGGGCGAAGGAGCGGCGGACGCGGCCACGATCGTCGACTCACAGGGCTCCGCGGGCGACCAAGTGGTCGTGCCGATTACGATCTTCGACGTCGCACCGGCGTCGGCCGTCGTGTCCGGCATAGATCTCACGGTGACGTATGACGCGACGCTGCTGACGCCTGCTTCCGACGGAACCGGCACGATTGCCGCGGAGGCCGGCGAGGTCGTGCCCGACGAGTGGTCGCTCGAACAGAACGTGACCACGCCGGGCGAACTGGAGATCGTCCTGGCGGGCGCGTTCGACAAGCAACTCACCGGTGCCGGCACGCTCGTACACGTGACGTTCACCGTGGACGCTGCCGCGGTCACGAACACGACGACCCCCGTCGGTCTGTCGCGCGCGCGGCTGAACGACGGACAGGTCGCCTCGACGCCCGTAGGCGGCACGTTCACGGTAGTCAACTTCATGTATGGCGACGTCACGGGCAACGGTGATTGGGGCGGTTTCGACGGCGCGCACGTCCTAGAGCATGTCGCCCGAGAGCTGCTGGATGGCAGCCACACGTTCCCGGTGGAACTCACGGCGCCGGTATGGGCGCCGCTGCCTCTGACGCACGCGGAGGCCGAGGAAGTCGCCAACGTCGACGGTGACGTGACACCCGACCCCGCCTACCCCAACGACCCGGAGAAGACCGTCCCGGACGTCACGGCCATGGACGCATCGCTGATCCTCCAGCGTGCGGTAGGCAGGATTGATGTTTACCCGGTCGGGGAGCCGTCGGCGTCGCCCGGGATTGCGTCCGCCACGGTGGCGTTCGGTCTGCGCGGAGGCGCGACCTCGGCACGGCCCGGCGGCCAGGTCACCGTCACGCTCGACGTCTCCCCGGCGTCCGCCGTATACGCTGGCGAGTTCGTGCTCGACTTCGACGGCGCGCTCCTGAGGCCGACGGATGTCTCGCTGAGACGCGACGTTGTTGCGGACGGGACACACCGGGCTCTGCTGGTTCAGCGTGAGGGCGATGGGCACGTCGCCGTCGCGTTCGCTTCGGCGCGGCCGATAGAGGCGTCCGACGCGCTCCTCGAAGTCACGTTCGAGGCGACGCGCGCCGTCTCACACATGCGCGAGAGCGTGATCCACGCGTCTCACCTGCGCCTCAACGGGGCGAAGGTCGAGACGGACTTCGTCTTCCCGTTCCGCGTCGAGCCGTTCCGCACGCGCGTGATGGCGAACTACCCAAACCCATTCAACCCCGAGACGTGGATTCCCTTCGAGTTGGCGGCTGACTCGGACGTGACCGTGCGGGTGTATGGCCTGGACGGAACGGTCGTGCGGACGCTGGACCTGGGCCGCCGCGCCATGGGCGAGTACCGCGAGCGGGACGAGGCCGCCTACTGGGACGGCCGCAACGAAACCGGAGAGCGGGTGTCAAGCGGGGTCTACGTCTACGAACTGACGGCGGGCGACGAACGCCGCGTGGGACGCATGACGATCCTGAAGTAGTCGTACGCGGACGCCATGGATGCCCGGAGTGGAGAGGCGTCGAGGCGAGGCCAGGAGCATCTCAGCGCGTCACTCGAGGTCCATCGTGAGCACGCCCCCCGACTTCGAGAAGCCAAGGCGCGCGTAGAACGGCTCCATGGTGTCGCCGCAGCGCAGGAATACTTCCTCGATATGCATCTCGCGTAGGCGTGCTACCAGGCGTCGCATGACTTCGGAGCCGATCCCCGCCTTGCGCCTTGCTTCGTCGACGACGACATCGTCGATCAGCGCGCGGTACACGCCGTCGGTGATGGCGCGCGCGTATCCGACCAGACGGCCGTCTGCCCACGCTCCGAGCATCACCGGCGTCGCGTCCAACATGCGCTGAATGCCGTCCAGGTCGCGGTCATGCGCCCACCCCGTCTGTCGCAGGAGCGGCTGAAGATCCTCGGGCGTGACGGCGCGCTCGAACGAGTAGTCCACCATGGGCGATCGCTTCCGCAGGCGAGGTCGGGAGACGGCCGTCGGGGCCGCGGCGCGTACGCCGGCCGAGGCGATCAGACGACGTTGGGGTAGTCGACCAACTTCTGGCCGGAGTCTTCCTTCGCCTTCTCGATGATGGCCAGCACCTGGCCGTGCAGCAGCTCCACGCTGAAGGGTTTGGTGAGGTAGCCGGTGGCGCCGGCGTCGATGGCGCGCTGGATGCTGTCCATGTCTCCGAGCGCTGTCAGCATCGCGATCGGGATGTCGCGGGTGCGCTTGTCGCCCTGTAGGGCCTCGACGGCCTCGAAGCCGTCGACTCCCGGCATCATGACGTCCAAGAGGATGACGTCGGGCTCCTGCCTTCGCGCGACCCGGACTATCCCCTTCGCTCCCTCCTCCTCGATCACCTCACACCCGTCCTTTTCGAGCACCAGCCGCAACACCTGACGGATGTCGGGCTCGTCGTCCACGATCAATACCCGCAGTGCCACCGATATCCCTCCCGCGACAGTCGACCACCCAAGCCGCACGCTCCCGAGCTACAGGCGCGGCATCACTGATGGCATTGTAAGGCATTCCCCGAGGTACGGCTACCGAGGGACGAGCAGGTCGCGCGTATCAGGCAGGCAGCCGCCCGGCGGCCCACTGAATCCCACGCTGGAGGATAGTGCGGAAGTTGATGTCCTCGAAACTCCGCAGGTCGTGGCCCGGCTGCAGGTACAGCACGCGGGCCTCGCGGTACTCGCGCGTCCACGCCAACTGCCGTGGCATCTGCTTCGGGTGGTCGGTTGCCAGGAGGACGTGGCAGTCGTCGTACGGCCCGAGGTCCTCGACCCCCGGCGTTTCCCATGTCTCGCCTTCTATGGTGAAATCGTCGAGGCCGCGCGTGATCGCATGCTCGGGGTCCACGAGCGTGATGGGGATCGTCTCATCGAAGTGCAGTTGTACATCGTTGGCGGCGGCCCACGCCATGCGATCGAACCCCACCAGGTCGGACCAGAAGTCCCACTTCGGGAAGGCGTCAAGGGCGTGGTGCAGCACGATGATGCCCTGCTTTGACTCGCCGAGTGACAGGAGCGCCTCGCGCGCGGGGCGCCGCCATATGCGTTGCTCGGAGCCCGGCGCCTCCCGATGGAAGTTGTAGAAGATCACGACATCGTACGCAGTGCGCACATCGCCCCAGTCGTAGATGTAGTCGTCGTAATGCTGGATGTACGCGTTGACGCTATCGAGCCGGCGGAACAAGTTGTGCAGTCCCACGACATCGAATGGGTGGCCGCCGGTAACGACGGCTACCGTGGTTGCCCCCGACTTGGGAAACTCGCTCCGAGGCGTCAGCATACGTCGCTCCTGTCCGTTGCGGCTCCGAGACCGCGGGCGCCGTGGCGCGCTGTCGCCGATGGGCGACCGTCGATTCGGGTGAGACGGCCACGCGCGACGCCCCACCACCATATCCTGACGCAAAATGGATCGCCGGGCCAAGTCCACGAAGCGATGAAGGCAGGCCATCCCGTGTGACGGGCGGACCGCAGAGCACTGGCGCCTGACCTGGATAGACGAGGAAACCTCCGGTGGCCGCGGACACTAGGCGGCGTTCCGTCTGCGACAGCAGACCGGATGAGGACCCCATGCCCCGTCCGGGGGAAGATGCGGATTGGGGGAGGAGAAGGCGAGGCACACCCGCGCGTACACGGACCGGGCCGGTCGCCAACTGCGACCACGCAGGCCGGGCCGCACGGCCGGTTGCCGGGAACGCCCGAGCAACGCAGAATAACCGGGCAACCATGGGAGCCGCAGATGCCGAAGCTGGTGATGATGCCGCCGCAGGGAGGACGCGCGCGCGAGTGGTCGCGTCGCCTTCGCGAGATGTGTCCCGAATACGGGATCGCCCTACCCGAGACCGACGAGGACGCCCGCCGCGAGATAACCGACGCGGACGCGGCGTTCGGCGTCGTCCCGCCCGAGGCGCTCGCCGTGGCGGACAGGCTGGCGTGGATACAGAGCCCCGCTGCCGGGCCCGCCGCGGGGTACTACTACCCGGAACTCGTCGCGCATCCGGTGCAAGTGTGCAACCCTCGCGGCGTATACAACGACCACATCGGTCAGCATGTCGTGATGTACATGCTCGCCCTGGCGCGCGGGTTGCCCTACTACATGGAGGCGCAGCGCGAGCGCCGATGGGACACGCGCGCACGCAAGAAGGGGTACGTGGACCTGAAGACGTCGACGGCTCTCGTAGTCGGCGTGGGTGGCATCGGCCACGAAATCGCGCGGCTGTGCAACGCCTTCGGCATGCGTGTGATCGGCGTAGACGCCCGTTGGGAGTACGACCCGCCGGACATCGAAAGGCGTTCGCCCGATGAGCTGGACGACGCGCTTCCCGAGGCGGATTTCGTGCTTGTCGCGACGCCGCACACGCCAGAGACGGAGGGCATGTGGAACAGCGCGCGCTTCAGCCTTATGAAGGGCAGCGCGTACTTCGTCAACATAGGTCGCGGCATGACGACGCGACTCGACGACCTCGTGGACGCGCTCGAAGCCGACGAAATCGCCGGCTGCGCCCTGGACGTGTTCGAGACGGAACCACTGCCCGCCGCGCATCCCCTGTGGGGCATGGAGAACGTCATCCTGACTCCGCACATCGCCGTCGCGGACGCGGAGGATGTCGGCGAACGCACGATCGGCCTCTTCCTCGACAACGCGCGACGTCTCTCCGCGGGCGAGCCGCTGCGCAACGTGGTGGACAAGGCGATGTGGTTCTAGCCGTCGGAGGGAATCGCCGTATGCTCATCGTCGACACGCACTGCCACGTCTCAACCGCCTGGTACGAGCCGGTCGAGCAACTGATCCAGCAGATGGACCGCAACAGCGTCGAGAACGCCATCCTGGTGCAGATGGGCGGGCAGTACGACAACTCGTATCAGGCGGAGTGCGTCGCGATGTACCCCGATCGTCTCGTATCGGTCGTGCTGGTCGATGTGTCGAGTGAGACCGCGCCGGACACACTCTCCGCGCTGGCCGCGCAGGGAGCGCGAGGCGTGCGCCTTCCCGCAGGCGCACCGGCGCCGGACGTCTGGCGGCGGGCGGCGGAGCTCCGTCTACCGGTGACGAGTCTCGGATCGCCGGACGCCTTCTCCGCGCCGACGTTCTCCGAGAATCTCGACATCATGGGCGACGTGCCGGTAGTCGTCGAGCATCTGGGCGGCCTCAAGGCCGCATCCGAGCGCGAGACCCGCGACGCCGTGTTCGCCCTGGCCGCGCGGCCCAACGCGCACATGAAGATACACGGCCTCGGCGAGTTCTGCCGACGCGCGATGCCGGTCACGTCGCCCTTCCCGTTCGAGCCTGAGGATGTCCCGCTCCTGCACGAGGCGTACGACGCGTTCGGCCCCGACCGTCTCATGTGGGGCAGCGACTACCCGCCTGTGAGCGGGCGCGAAGGCTACGCAAACGCGCTGCGTCTCACGATGGACCAGTTCGCGTCTGAAGCGGACCGGCGCGCGATCTTCGGCGAGACGGCTGCCCGCGTGTACGGCTTGATGTAGGGAGGCCTGACGACATGGCGGATCAGGATGCGCAGCGCATCGCAGGGGCCGTGCCGGTGCTCGTCGCGACGTTCGACGACACCGGCGCCGTCGACGAAGACAGCCTGCGACGGCAGATCGACTTCTGCGTCGAGGCCGGGTCGGACGCGATCGCGTTCGGCATGGGCACCGAGAGCCACATGCTAACCGACCCGGAACGAGAACGGATGTGGACGACCGCGGCCCGTCAGTTGGATGGGGGCGTCCCTCTCATCGCCGCGACGGCGCACGCGAGTCGCGAAGGGACGATCGCCCTAACGCAGTTGGCCCTGGACTGCGGCGCCGACGGCGCGATGGTCAACCCCGCGCCCCTCGGCGGCGACGAACTCGTGTCGCTCTTCCGCGACCTGTCCGACCAGGTGGCGCTGCCGCTGATGATCCAGGACGCGGGCGGCAACGCGCCGGCCGATGTGCTGCTCCGCGCCGTGCGGGAAGCTCCGCGCGTGAACAGCCTCAAGCTGGAGTCCCCGGGCGCCCCCGACAAGATCGGTCGGGTCGTCGCGGGGCTCGCGGACGTCCCCGGCCGCGATGTCACGGTCGTCGGTGGGTCGAACGGAAACCTGCTGCTGGAGGAGTTCGACCGGGGCGCGGTCGGCACGCTCCCGCATCCGGCGATCATCGACGCCTTCCGCGCGGTCTGCGATCTGTACTCCGCGGGCGACGCGTCCGCCGCCGGCGAGCTGTACTACTGTGTCATCCTTCCCCTGAGCCGCCTGACGGCCGCCGGGGCCGGCAACGCCATCTGGCTGCATAAGGAGCTGTTCCGTCGCGCGGGCATCCTCAACTCGGCGCATTGCCGCATCGCGGCGGGGCCGATGCCCGATTGGGTGATGGAAGCCATCTGGCGGCATCTTCACGCGACGGAAACGCGCATCGGGCGCCTGCTCCGCGCCTGAACAGGACGGCGCTATCGCGGCGGCGCCACCCACGCCCATGTGGGTCTGACAGGAGGAGCGAGTGCCTCCTGCTGGCTGCGCAACGCCCGGATGTCGGCGTCGGTGATCGACCGCCGAACAGAGCGCGCGAATGCTAGCAAGACGTGATCGGTGTACGCAGTACGCGCCGAGTCGGGCCGCATCTCGGCGTCGTATCCCTCGGCGCGCAGCAGATCGCCATACGCTTCTGTGATGGTCGCCACAGTCTCGCGTCGCGTCTCGGGTGAGTGGAACCCTAGCAGCAGCAGCCGCGCCAGCTCACCGCACGGGTCCGGCAACCGGCCGAACTCGCGCTGAATCCACTTGTGGTAGGGCGCGTAGCGGCGATGGAGCAGGAGCCCTGTCTTCATCGCGTACGTTGCGTATCGGCCCCAATACATCGCCGCGGCG
The DNA here is from genome assembly GCA_002687025.1 of Candidatus Poribacteria bacterium. Lineage (GTDB taxonomy): Bacteria > Poribacteria > WGA-4E. Next base: position 8,249 of record NYZG01000036.1, on the reverse strand, counting down.
AGGTCGTCGCCACGCGCCTCGGCGCGCTCCAGGTGTTTTACGCCCCACTCCCACGCCCAGAAGAGGCACGCGCTGAGTCGTTGCCTCCGCACGTCGTCGGGATACGCCGCGAACGCGGCGAGCGCGTTCGACACCTCGCCCGTGGGGTCGTGGAACACCTGAACGCTCGCGAGCTCGAACAGCCACTCCTCCGGGACGTGCAGCCACTCGATGGGTACCTCAGGCGGCGAGGCCGAGCCCACGAAGTGCTCGATCAGCGGCGCGATTCCCATCACTCGGCAGGTGTTCCCCGACTCCTTGGCCCAGCCGTGTCCAAGGAACGTGCGCGGCAGGTCGGCCAGCGCCGCGCGGAGGGGCTCTGCAAGTCGGTCGTGGTCCTCCTCGCCGACCCAGAGCGTGAACCCGGGACCCCAGCCGTGGTCGCGTGACACCTCGTCGTCGGCGCCATGGCACTCCGAGCCGCCCGCGATTCCGGCCGCGAACCTTCCCTCGCCTTCGGGCACGCGAGCGCGAATCGCAGGCATCCCGACTTCCAGGAAGAACCGTCGGCACAGTTCCAGGCCCTGCATTCGGTCTCCCTCCGTCCTGGCCCCTGCGCCTCGTCGGGGCCTATCGCTGCGCGTAGGAACTCGCGTCGCGGGCCAGCGCGTCGTAGTCGTGACGCAACGTCTCCCCGGCGTGTTCAACCGCGACTCCCGCCGCCGGGAACGCCACGCGCATGTAGGGATTGTCGTACCGCGGATAGTCGCCGATCTGCACGGCGGCGCCGTCCTGCGTCAGCGCTCCGTTCCACCCGAACTCCAGCCGCCCCTGTGACGGCGAGTCGTACATCGCGTGAAGCCCGTAGGTCGTCAAGGATGCGTTCTCGATCCGCGTCACGAACTCCCCGAACTCGCCGTCGGTCGCGCGTCGGCCGAGTTCGCATATCCATATGTTCTGTTTCCCGTATGCGCTCAGCTCGACGTCCGCCCCCTCTCCGTCGACGGCCCACCGTGTCGCGTTGCGCGACCACAGCGCGAGGTACGCGTCCCCCTTCCGCGCGAACGTCCACTTCCCGCGAGCGAGGACCTCGTCGAACTTCGCGCGTGGAAACCACGCGTGCGTGAACTTCATGCGGTGCGTGATGTACAGTCCCGGGCGCGTCGAGATGTCGTAGAGGATCAGCGCGACGTTCTTGACCTGCGCTACGCGCGGCAGCGAACCCGACCCCGTCCAATAGTTCGGCGACTCGTCGTGGATACGCGCCGGGTGGGTCGTGAAGCACACGGCGTCCTTGCCCAGCGTCGCCTGCCAGATGTGCTGCTGGTCGCCGCCGTAGCCTTTGCGATGGTCCTGCGCCGAGCTCAGCATGTAGTCCGGGGTGCGGTAGGTATAGATGTTCGCCTCGGTGCGCGTGTTCCGCGAGATGTCCCGCTCGAACGTACGCGCCAATGTCGGCAGCAGCCCCAACCGGCCGGCGATCCGGAGCATCTTGCGCTGCGACTTGAAGCCCGCGAAGAACCGATTGTCCCACCAGTCGTATTCGTCGAGCATGCGCACCATGAGCTCGATGGTCAGCGGGTGCGAGTATGCCTCCAGGCTGAGGAACGTCATGCCGTCCTCCAAGCGGTCATGCTGCAGTCCCCAACGCTCCGCTTCTTCCAGCCGAATCCCCGATCGCTGCCGGTTTTCCATCTCCGCCCGGTCGACATCCTGCGCGATCGCCTGTATGACCGTGGGCGCCCGATACCGGCGGCTGACCGCAAGCGACGTCGCGGCCTGATTGCCGATCGAGAACCCGTTCATCCCGAACAGCAGCCGTGTGAGCGATCGCGTGGCCTCGGACCCGCCGTCCGTCTTGCTGCCGAGATAGCTGCGACCGTGTGTGCTGCCGAACGTCCCGCGGAACTGGTTCAGCGCGATGTCGAGCAGCATGAGATCGAGGACCATCGTGGCCTTTGCGGCGATCTCCTCGTCGTCCGCGAAGTCTGTGAGGCCCAGCAGGCCGGCTATATCTTCGTCGTAGTAGACGTTCGACAGCCACTCACTGAAGCCGGTGCGGTAGCGAAGGTCGAGCCAGCGGATTACCCGTGGACGGAAGCGGGACATCTTCTCGGCGCCCGTCTCGCCGGAGTTGGTGAACGTCTCGTTGGGATAGAGCTGACCGGCCAGGTAACCCCCCGCGCTGAATAGAATGTGGTGGTTCTCGGACCACGTGCACATGCTGTCCTTGCCCGGCTCGTCCGGCCAGTACTTGAAGCCAAGCACGCTCCCGCGGGCGCGGGCCAGCAGGCCTTCGCTCAGCAAGTTGGTGTCGGCATACGCGTACAGCATCCGCAACACCGGATGTAGACGGAAGTCCGCGCAGTCGTGACGCGCGTCGATCGTATCGAGCGCGCCGTGGATCAGCGACTCATCGGGATGGAGCCCCAGTTCCAGGCGCATCAGTTCGGAGTTCGCGCCGTTGCCGGGGTTCCCCGCGTGGTACGCGAGATACTGCCCGCGCCGGTTCGCATAGCCTTCAGGCACGGGTGTCGACGCGTACTCCGAGGCGCCGGCGGCCGTCGCGGCGCCCGATAGGATGAGTGAGGAGAGAACCGCAATCATGACGTGCCTGAGTCTCACGGTGTGATCCCGGTTGGTGGGCGCGGAGTCGTCCACACCAACCATAGCACGTCGCCTTCGGCCCGCGACCTGCCTACGGTCGGGCGGCTGGCCGACACGCAAGCCAGCCGGAGGCAGACGCGTCTGTAGTCGCGCGCCAAACGCCGAACGAAACAGGAGGTACCGACCCATGCGACCGAATCTGTCGGCCGCCCTGATGTGTGCCGTGCTGGCGGGCGGCGCGGTCGCGGCGCCGCGCCAGATGGAAAGCCTGGGACGCGGCCTCGTCGTGATGGACATGCCCGACGGCGATGCCTTCGTCGGGTGGCGGCTCCTGGCGACAGACCCCGACGACATCACGTTCAACGTGTACCGCTCGACGTACGGCGGCGCCCCCACCCGCCTCAGCGCCGACCCCATCGGCGAGAGGACCATGCTCGTCACGAGGGCACAGGCCACCGGCGTGCCGAGCGCCTACGCTGTTCGTCCTGTGATCGACGGCGTCGAGGGCCCCCCGTCGCAGAGCTACGAGCACGCCACACAGTCGACGCCACAGCCCTACATATCGATCCCCCTTCAGATCCCGCCCGGAGCGAGTCCGAACGACGCGTCCGTGGGCGATCTCGACGGCGACGGCGAGTATGAGATCGTCCTCCACGTGGCCGGACGAGGCCGTGACAATTCCCGTCCCGGCCTGACCGACCCGCCCATCCTGGAAGCGTACAAGCTCGACGGCGCGATGCTCTGGCGCATTGACCTGGGCATCAACATCCGCGAGGGCGCGCACTACACCCAATTCATGGTGTACGACCTCGACGGCGACGGCCGCGCCGAGGTCGCCTGCAAGACCGCCGACGGATCGACCGACGGCGTCGGGAACGTCATAGGCGACGCGCACGCGGACCATCGCGCCGAGAACGGCTACATCCTCTCGGGCCCCGAGTACCTGACGGTGTTCGATGGAGCTACCGGAGCCGCGCTTGCCACGACGGACTACATACCCCCGCGCGGGGACGTCGCGGCATGGGGCGACGACTACGGCAACCGTGTGGACCGCTTCCTCGCCTGCGTCGCGTATCTCGACGGCGCTCGTCCGAGCCTCGTCATGTGCCGCGGGTACTACACGCGCACGGTGCTCGCGGCGTGGAACTGGCGAGACGGCGCCCTCTCGCACGTGTGGACCTTCGACAGCGACGACGGCACGCCCGGGAACGACGATTACGCCGGGCAGGGCAACCACGGCCTGAGCGTGGCGGACGTCGATGGCGATGGCCGGGACGAGATCGTCTACGGCGCATGCGCCATCGACGACGACGGCACNGGGCTCTATTCGACCGGGCTCGGTCACGGCGACGCGATGCACCTATCCGACCTCGACCCGAGCCGACCCGGCCTCGAGGTGTTCGACATTCACGAGAACCCGAACCACGAACATGCCATCGAGCTCCGCGACGCCCGCACGGGCGAGATCGTGTGGAGTCGTCCATCCGAGGATGTCGGGCGGGGCATGGCGATGGACTTGGACCCACGCCATATCGGGTACGAGTGCTGGGCGTCCGGTCGCGGGCCGGACGGCATCTACAGCGCGCAAGGCCGACTGATCTCGGACACGAAGCCGCGGTCGTGCAACATGGGCATCTGGTGGGACGGCGACACGCTACGCGAGCTGCTCGACCACACGACGATCTCCAAGTGGAACTGGCTGGACGGCAGCGAATCCACGCTGCTCGCAGCGGCCGACTACGGTTGCGCGTCGAACAACGGCAGCAAGGGCAACCCGTGCCTCGTGGCCGACATACTCGGCGACTGGCGCGAGGAGGTGATCTGGCGGACGGAGGACAACTCGGAGCTGCGCGTGTTCACGTCCACCACGCCCACGGACCACCGGTTCACGACGCTCATGCACGACCCGGTCTATCGGCTGAGCGTTGCATGGCAGAACGTCGCCTATAACCAGCCCACACAGACCGGCTACTACATGGGCCCGGACATGGCCGGGCAGCCGATGCCCGACACCACGCTCACACCGTAAGAGACANGGNCCGTCGNCGNCNTCAACGGCCAGATGTCCCGCCNGCAGCGGAGCGTTAGGATGGGGCGCGACCACAACACAGAGCTCGGAGTCCACCTGCCGACAGCCGTGGAGGCGACGCGATGCTAGGATGCACAACGGCGACCGCGGTTTTCCTCGCGTGCGCGGCTCTCGTCGCGTCGCTAACGACCCGTGCGGCCGCGGCGGCCCTGCCGGACGGAGTCAACGCGGCGTGGGATCTCGACACGGCGCATCGCGAGGCGACCCGTGACCGCGAACGCATCAGCGTGAACGGCCTCTGGCAGTGGCGNCCCGCCGACAGCCCGGACGCCCCCCATGGCGACGCATGGGGATACGTGAAAGTCCCGGGCCCGTGGCCTGGAACGCGTGGCAACTACATGTGGCGCGAGACGCAGACCCACTACCCTCACGAGGCGTGGGCGGACGACGACCTGCGCGATGTGGACATGTCGTGGTACCGGCGCGAGATCACCGTGCCGCCCGAGTGGGACGGCCGTCGCATCGCCATCGCGGCGGATTACGTGAACTCCTACGCCGCCGTCCATGTGGANGGNGNGAAGGTCGGNGAGATCGACTTCCCNGGCGGCGAGGCGGACATCACGAAGGCGGTGACGCCCGGCGGGACGCACACACTATCGCTCCTCGTCGTGGCGATGCCGCTGCACGCGGAGATCGCGTCCTACGCGAACTCGTCGGAGGAACGACGCGCCCGAGGCACGGTGGCGTTGCGTGGCCTGTGCGGCGATGTCTGGCTCGTAAGTACGCCTGCCGGCGCCCGCATCACGGATGTCGCTGTGACCACGTCGGTGGCGCGCGCCGAGATCACATTGGACGTAGACGCGACCGGCCTCGTCGTTGGGGAGAGCTACCGGTTGAGCGCCAGCATCATCGACGGCACGGCCGCGGTGGCCGCAATGAACGGGCAGCCTACCGTCGCGCAGGCCGAGGAGGGGCGTCTCACGCTCACCNAACGGTGGGACCCCCACGAGCTGTGGGACACGCACACTCCCGGGAACACGCACGATGTCAACGTGCTGCTGCTGGACGGCGACGGATACGCCATCGACACGTATCGCCCGGCGCCCTTTGGCTTCCGCGAGTTCGTCATCGACGGCCGCGACTTCCGCCTAAATGAGAAGCCCATCCACCTGTTCGCCGTGCCTTTGGACAACGCGCAGATCAGCGCGGCGGCAGCGACATACGAGGGGGCCCGCGAGACGCTTCTCCGCCTGCAATCGTGGGGCGTCAACATCGTCTACACGCACAACTACGGAACTCAGCCGGGGACGCATCTCGGCTTCGAGGAGATACTGCGCGCCGCCGATGACGTTGGCATGCTCGTGTGCTTCTCACAGCCTCATTTCGCGCATTACGACTGGGACGCCGACGACGCGGAGACCACGAACGGCTACGCGGAGCACGCGGCCTTCTTCGTGCGCGCCGCTCGGAATCACCCGTCCGTCGTCATGTATTCGATGAGCCACAACGCCACCGGCTACAGCGAGGACATGAACCCCGACATGATCGACGGCGTGCAGTCCTCGCGGGATCAGTGGGCGCAGCGGAATGCGGACAAGGCCGTGAGGGCGGCCGCGATCGTCGAGGCCTTGGACCCCTCACGCATCGTCTACCATCACGCTGGCGGGAACATCGGCCCGCTGCACAGCAGCAACTTCTATCTGAACTTCACCCCGCCGCAGGAGCGTTCCGACTGGTTCGAGCGATGGTCGAAGGTTGGCGTGAAGCCGCTCGTGCTCTGGGAGTACGGCGTGCCGTGGGATTTGACGTGGACCATGTACCGCGGGTGGTACAAGGGCGAGCGCGACTTCGGGGGCGCCCAGGTCCCGTGGCAGTACGCGCTGGCGGAGTGGAACGCGCAGTTTCTCGGAGATCGCGCCTTCGAGCTCACCGACATGGAGCGCGAGAACCTGCGCTTCGAGGCCGAGAAGTGGCGCGCGGGCGAGATATGGCATCGGTGGGACTATCCCAACCGCGTGACGGGGTCGCGCTCTGCCGGACTCGCCGACAAGGAGGAGGTCTGGGCGCGGTACATCACCGACAACTGGCGGGCCTTCCGCACGTGGGGAGTGTCCGGCTTCAACGCGTGGGGTTATGGGAACTTCTGGAAGCTCTCCGACAGCGCCGAACACGACCGTCGCGATCTGCCCGTGGATTGGCAGGCGTTGCAGCGGCCGGGGTTCAGCCCCGACTACATCGACGCGCAGTACGAGCGCATGGACACCGCGTACCGCCCCGAAGACTGGGAGCCCGCCGCCCCCGGGCGGGCCCTGCTCAGGTACAATCTGCCTCTGCTGGCGTACATCGCCGGAGGCGGCACGCGGCATACGGAGAAGGGCCACAACTTCTCGCCCGGCGACACGGTGGAGAAGCAGATCGTCGTCATCAACGACAGCCGCGAGACGGTGGAGGCCAACTGCTCGTGGGAGCTCGATGCGCCAGAAGCCGCGGGCGGGCCGACGACGCGGAAGGCCGTTACGCTCCGTGTCGGAGCGGGCGAGCAGGCGCGCCATCCCATCGCGTTTGCGCTGTCGGAGGATGCCGCGCCCGGCGCGTATGAGTTGACGGCGACGGGCGAGTTCAGCTCCGGCGAGACGCAACGCGACGCCTTCACCATCCACGTCCTGCCCGAGGCGCAATCACCGCAGGTCAATGTGCGGGTCGGCCTGTTCGACCCCGTCGGCGAGACGCGAGATGCCCTGACCGCGAATGGCGTGAGCTTCGAGCAGGTCTCCGCGCAGGCGGACCTCGCGGCGGTTGACGTTCTGGTGATCGGCAAGCAGGCGTTGACCGTCGACGGCCCGGCGCCGGGCCTGTCGCGCGTGCGGGACGGCCTGAACGTCCTCGTGTTGGAACAGTCATCGGATGCGCTGGAGAAGCGGCTGGGCTTCCGCGTACAGGAGTACGGCCTGCGCGAGGCGTTCCCGCGCGTGGCCGATCACGCCGCCCTACGTGGTCTGGAGCCGGAGCATCTCCGCGACTGGCAGGGCGAGGCGACGCTGCTGCCCGCGCGACTCAGCTACAGCCTGAAGCCGAGGTTCGGGCCGATCGTCACGCGGGCGGGCATCGAGGTTCCGCGCGCGTGGCGGGCGGGATGCCGTGGGAACGTCGCGTCCGTGCTGATCGAGAAGCCGGGGAGCGGCGACTTCCTGTCGGTCGTCGACGGTGGCTTCGGGCTGCAGTACAGCGCGCTGCTCGAGTACCGGGAGGGCGACGGTCTCGTCGTGTTCTGCCAGATGGACGTCACGGGTCGCACTTCGCAGGACCCGGCGGCTACTCGACTGCTCGCGAACCTGGTGGGGTACGTCGCGGACTACGACAGGACGCCATCGCGGGAGATCGCGTACGTCGGCGAGGACGCGGGGAGGCGTCACCTGATGTCTGCCGGGTACGAGCCGTCGAGCTATTCGGGCGAGGATTCGTCAGGGGGCCGCGTGCTGGTGGTCGGGCCGGGCGCGGCGGACGCGCTGTCCGGGCCGGACGCCGTCGGCGAGTGGATCGCGGGCGGCGGCCGGGCCCTTGCCGTGGGTCTCGACGGCGTCGCGTTGGCGCGTCTCATGCCGTTCTCGGTTGAGACGCGGCGGGCGGAGTACGT
>NYZG01000035.1 GCA_002687025.1 Candidatus Poribacteria bacterium | reverse complement strand
CGCCGCCGTCGGCCGGGATACACCTTCCGAAGGCCCTGCGCGTCGATCGCGGGCGTCACCCGCCATCACCGAGGATGCCGAGGAGGCGCTCGAAGGCGCCATCACGGGCCGCGCGGCTCGCCTCGTCGGCGTCCGGCGCGTCGCCGCGGCGCATGAAGGCGTGCCCGGCGCCGTCGTAAATCACCGGTTCGAACACCTTGTCGGCAGCATCCATCATGCTTGCCGTCTCGTCGAGGGTGCTGTTGATGCGGTTGTCGTTCTGACCGTAGAAGCCGTACACGGGACTGCTGATCCGCGCGATGTCGTCCTCGGACCTCGGCGCGCTGCCGTAGAACACGCACGACGATGCCAACCCCTCCCGGTTCGTCGCGAATCTGAACGTCTGCGACCCGCCCCAGCAGAACCCCGCGACGGAGACCGTGCCGCTCGCGGCCGGCAGCCCGGTCACGTAATCGGCGGCCGCATGGAGATCGGCGGCCACGCGTTCGGGATCGAGGCTGTAGATCGCCTCGCGCGCCGCGTCGGACGATGCGAAGTCGCTCGTTTTGCCGCCGTCCGGCCCGTCGCCGGAGAGCATGTCTGGCGCGATGGCCAGGTAGCCGGCCTCGGCCAACTGATCTGCGAAGGAGCGCACCCAGTCGGTGAGACCACGGTTCTCGTGAATGACGACGACGGCGTGCGCCTTCGTGTCGACCTCGGGATACGCGACGAAGGCGTGCAGCGACCGGCCCTCCCGCTCCAGCGCTACCCACTCGTGGTGGCGGGGAGAAAGCTCGAGTCGCGCGAGCGCGAAGTCCTGAGCCACGGCCATGGTGGCCAGCCCTCCCAACGCCATACAGACGACGACCCCGACGCGCATGTGCTTCCCCCTACATCCGATGTCACAACTCACCTCGACGATGCGGCGAGTGTCCCACACAGGCGCCGCGTCGGCAACGCGGCGAAGAATGCAGTGCGGTCACGCTCCGCCGGTAAGAATGAAGGGGATGTTCGGCGAGCGGAAACCGGCAGCCTTCGCATGACCGCCGCCGCCGTGGCGCTGCGCGATCTCGGAGCAGTCTATATGGTCGTGCGTCGTGAATATCGAGAAGGACCAGGCGTCGATCTTCCAGCAGAACGGGACCATGATGTCGTGACGGCGCTCGTCGTAGACCGACTCGAAGAGCTTCGATGACGCGCCGTTGGTGTTACACGCGAGCGCCCGTAGCCCATCGAACTCCGTCTCGAACGCGGTGGTCTCGCACACGCGTCGGTTCTGCAGTTCCACATACCTGCGGACGACCTCCCCGTCTGCGACGATGGCTCGGACGGCATCGTCCGCCTCGTGCGTTCCCTGGGCGCCAAGCAGCCTCGCCCACGGATCGTGCCCGGGGCGCCGTAGCTCAGGGCGCGTGTCTAGCGTCCACATGCCCATCTGGAACGGCACGACGCGCTCGTCCGCGGCGTGATCCCACACGTCGTAGCGGCCCAGCAGGCGGACGGCGTCCGGCATGTCGTCCCCGAATAGGTATTCCCACGTCAGTTCGCACGCGGCCGAGCCGATACGTCGCAGGCCTTCGAGCTCCAGGCCCGCCGCCTCATGCCCCTCGATCGCCGACTTGTGGTGGTCGATCCAGATGAACCGGCCGACCTTGTCCGCGATCTTCGGCATCTCCTCGGCGAACGGCTCGACGCACAGGTCGGCCATTACAAGCGTGCACTCCGGCCCGAGCAGGTCATATGGGAACGGTCGGCCGTAGTCGTGGCCCACCATCGTGACGTCCGGCGCGTCCTGGAAGTAGTGCCGCATGACCGCGCCCGAGCAGTGGCCATCCAGGTCAGCGCTGTGGTAAACGCACACGACGGGCCCATCGATCCGACGTTCAGACATGCGCGGTTCCCCAAGGGGGCCTATGGTCGATCACGCGCTACGCCCGGCCGTGTCGTCCCGAGTCAGCGCGTTCTGAGCTCGGCCCAGGTCAAGGGCAGCTTCCCACCGGCCTTCACGTCCACGACGCCCAACTCCGGCGAGTCGAAGTAGTCGAACTGCACGCGCGTCTCCTCCCCGCCACCCGCGGCGATGAGCCCGACGAGGTATTCGCCTGACGCGAGGAGGCCGACGAAACCGGGGGAACTGAATGGCCGCTCGGTCGTCTCGATCCAGTCATCGTCGGCATGGAGTCTGTGACGGAATGTGTATTCGTCGTGGTCCTTGGCAATGCCCAGCCACGCCTCGTCCGTGTTGAACACCCTGACCCACGTCACTTCGCCGATGCGCTCCACGTCGTGCTCGCGTAGCGCGACACTGTCGACGTTCCACAGGCCCCATATCCACGCCGCCGTACCGTCCTTGCGGATGATGCCCAGACCTGCGATTGATCCCCACGTTCCGCCGCCGGGGTGTTGGACGCGGACGCGGGTCTCGAGCGTGAACTTGTCGTCCGGGACAGGCGGCGCCAGCAGCAGCATCGGCGCGTTCGTGCGAGGGACGTCCCACGGCCACACCAGCTGATCCACGCCGACGGTGACCTCCAGCCATCCGCCCTGCGTGGCGATGCTGTTCGGCGCGTCGGCGTTCCGAATCGACCACACCGCGGGGCGCACGGGGCCGTCGAAGTCCTCCGAATGCTGCTTCGCGAAGGCCAGGGAGACGCCGAAGGCAAGAACGCAACATGCGACGAGAACGCGCTGCGACATGAGAATCCTCCCGTGGCTGTGTCCTGTCGCGTGCTAAGGATACCGTGCCGGATGCCGGCACGCGACTTCAGGCAATCGTGTGCGCGGAGATATAGTCCCAGTTGATGTCCCATCCAAGGCCGGGCTCCTGGGACACGTGCACGTACCCCTCGTCGTCCATTGGGTCGGTGAGGGTGTTCAGCCACGGCGAGGGCTGTTCGTAGTCGACGAAGGGATGCAGCAGGCCGCGTTCGTAGTAGTGCCCCGGGATGCCCATGGCGCACAGGACGTGCAGATTCCCCGGTCCCCCGCCGTGGACTTCCATCTTCACGCCGTGCGCCTCGCACAGATGCGCCGTCTTCACGAGCGGCGTGATGCCCCCCAAATCACCGACGCCTCCGCGACTGATGTCCGACGCCCCGCGCACGATCCACTCGGCGCGCGTCTGCATCTTGCCCTCGGCGGTCTCTGGGCCGACGACGGGGAGGTCCAGTTGCTCGGCGAGCCAGACATAGGACGAGGTGCTGTGCTCGTCCATTGGCTCCTCGATCCAGTAGTAGTCCAGTTCCTCCAGCGCGCGGCCCAGGTAGAGCGACTCCTCGCGACTGTAGTAGTGGAACGGGTCGAGCATGAGGTCGATGTCAGGGCCGACGGCCTCACGCACGGCGCGGCACGCTTCGACATCGCGCTTCCAACTCGGCGCGCCCTCGTATGGCGGCTGCCACGTGTGTAGCTTGAACGCCGGATACCCACGCTCGACGCACTTCACGGCGAAGTCAGCGTAAGCTTCGGGCGTGTCGAGACCACCCTCCAGGTCGTCGCCACACATCGTGCTGCCATACGCGGGGACCTTGTCCCGGAAGGCGCCCAGCAGCTTGTGCACCGGCTGGCCCAGAGCCCGCCCGGCGAGATCCCAGAGCGCCATGTCCACCGACGCCAGGACGCGATCCGACAGACTGCCGAGGTGCAGGCGCTGCCTCTCCTTGAGCATCTGCCAGATGCGCTCGCGGTAGAACGGGTCTTCGCCAATGAGAAGCGGCTTCACAAGCCCGTCGATGACGCTGCGATTGGCCCCGAAAGTGTAGCCCTCGACGCCGTCGTCCGTGACGATCCTGAGCAGCGACCCCGTCGAGTCATGCTCGGGCCCGGGGTGCGTGTGCCCTTCCGAGTCTCGCACCATGCGTGATTTCGTTCGGAACGTCTCCACGCGTACATCGACGATCTTCATGCGGTCTCCCTGGCGCTGGACATCCTCACGAGGCCGTCCCCCACGCCTCCGCGGCCTTCGCGTAATCCACGGTAGCCGTGACCGTGTAAGGCCGGTCCGCCTCCTTGCGCAACTGCTCGACCGCGCGATATGTCTCCTCGGTGTAAGTGCTCGTCTCGCACTCCCGACAGACGACTGTGGGGACATTGAGGATCGTGATCGCCGGCCCTCCGTGGTGGAAACTGATGGGCCGGGATTTGACGACGGCTTCGCCGCCACAATTGCTGCACGTGACCGCGTGAGCCCTCACTCGGTAACCCTCCTTCTGCTGTCTGCCGACCATCTCGCCGGATCCGGCTCATAGACCGTCACTACGTGCGCAAAGCGTCTCGCGTCATCGTAGCCGATGACAACATGGTACGCGCGCCTGCGTGCGTGCGCCAGCAGCACATGGGTTGGCAGCGGCCGCCCAGGCCGACACGCATCCTCAATGGCCTCGCCCGCCTGTACCATGCTGTGCAGATCATCCGGGGACAGCCCCTCCTCAGCCGCCGCCTCCACCGCGTGCCTGGAGACGTCGATTGTCCTGTACATAGTCATCCGGTATTGCCGACGCTGGGGAACGACGAAGTCGACGTGCCCATCCGCTACCTCAAGACCCGCTGGCGCCCCGTGGCGCTCACCGGCCGGCAGCCTATGGCCTCTTCGCGCCATCCGTGTCCTACAAGCCGTGCACGACCTTGCGAAGCTCGCGGATGACGGCGGCGGGGTCTTCGCGCTGGAACACGTTGCGGCCGAACGCGATGCCACGCGCTCCGTCGTCGATGGCGGAGCCGACCATGTCGAGCAGTTCGTCGTCGGTTTCGGTCTTAGACCCGCCCAGTATCACGATCGGCACGGCGGTCTCATACACGACCTCGCCGAAGCCGTCCTCGACGTGGTGCGCCTTCAACACATCCGCCCCCGCCTCGACGCCCATGCGACACATGTGCGCCAGTATCTCGGGGTCACGCCGATGCTCGTCCGTCGCGTGCTCGCCCCACAGCACGGGCTCGAGGATGAGCGGCACGCCGTGCTTCTCGCATTCGCTGGCGACCTGCGCGACGGCCCGTACGTTGTCGGCGTGTGTCTTCGCGCTGTCGCGGCCGTAGATCATCACCATCTTCACGCCGTCGGCACCGAGTCTCGCTGCGTCCTCGACGGGCACGGTCAGTACGTACTCGTCGCCGCGCGACGGTGTGCCCTGCAGCGTGCTACCGACGCGCCGGTCCACCGTCACCACGAGGCCGGGACGACCTCGGCCCAGCAGCATATCGGACATGTGCCGCGCTACGCCGGCGCTCAGGATGAGTCCGTCCGGTTCGCCGTCGATGATGGACCCGAGGCGGCCACGCAAGTCCTCAAGCCCGTCGGGGACGCCGCCCAGACCGTGATCGATCGCGACGATTACCGTGCGTCCTGTATTCGCGTCGAACAGCCTTCCGAGCCGTATCTGTTTGCCTGCCTGCATCGGGCGCTCTACTCCTCAGTCTGCGTTGTGTGATTCGGGCGTGTAGTGGGGTCGCATCGCCTCGTCCAGGGCCCGGTAGCGGCGATACGCGCGTTCATACGCGGGGGACGGTCGCGGCTCTATCCGCCGGCCTTCCGCCACCCAGTCATCTCCTGCGGCTTCCACAGAATCATAGCGCCCTACTGCCACACTCGCGATCATCGAGGCGCCGAGAAGTCCTGCCTCCGGCTGCCGAGGGATCACGACAGGCCTTCCCGTGATGTCCGCGATGATGCGGAGCCACAGCCTGGTACGAGCGCCCCCGCCGACACACCAGAGCTCGCCGCCGTCCTCCGTGTCGCGCTCTTCGAGGATGTGCCGAATATGGCATGCCGTGCCCTCGAGCACCGCGCGGCACATGTGTTTCCGCCCGTGCGCCAGGACAAGACCGAGGTACGATCCGCTCGCGGACGGCTCGTAGTAAGGTCCCCGCTCGCCGTTGAGATGGGGCAGGAAGGTCAGCCCGTCCGCGCCCGCGGGAGCGTCGGCGGCGAGCCGTTCGACTTCCGCGTACGACTCGTCGGCGTCCGCGTTCGGACAGATCGTCTCGGCGCACCACTTCAGGGCCGCGCCGAACGTCGCCGTCGCTCCCAGGAAGCGCGTCGGCCCGCCCTCTTCCTCGGGCCCTCGCGCGATCCACGCCGCCGTGCCCATATACAGGCATCGCCGTCCGGGGTTGTGGATGCCCGTCCCAGCGATGGTGCAGCGCACGTCCGACGCCCCCACGGCCACCGGCGTCCCCGCCGCCAGACCCAACGCGTCGGCTGCGTCTTGCGTCAGATGCCCGCCGATGTCGGTGGATGCCGCGATGTCCGGCAGCTTCGACGGCGACACGCCGAGGATGCCCCGAACGTACTCCTCGGCCCACCGTGGCTCGTCGCGACCGGCCAGCATTGCCGTGCCGCCCGCGTCGGACGGGTCGGTCACCCATTCGCCGGTCAGTTTGAGGCGCAGGTAGTCCTTGGGCAGCAGGAACTGGTGCGTCGCGTCGACGATGTCGGGCTCGTGAAGCCGTAGCGAATACAGCTTCGCGGCGGAGGTCGTCGTCCGGGGCAGCGGCGCGCCCAGCTCCTGAATGCGCTCGCCGTGCTCCGCTATGAGCGCTTCGCACTCGCCCCGGCACCGCTGATCCATCCAGAGCGTCGCCGGCGCGAGCGCGCGACCATCGACGGCTGTCGCCACGAGCGCATGCATCAACCCGGAAAGCCCGACCGCCTCGACGCGCGCGCCCTCCACGCCCCGCTCACGCAGCACCTGCGGGACGAGATCCCACACGGCGCGCACCCACGCGTCGGGGTCCACATCCGCCCAGAACGGCTGCGCGTGTCGCACGTCGATCGCCCGGCGCGCCAGCGCGATCACCTCGCCGTCCGGGGCGCACAGCGCCACCTTGCATACGCTGGTGCCCTGATCGATGCAGAGGATCAGAGGGTCGATCCGTGAGCGATCACTCCGCGATCTCAATGACAACCTTCAGGCCCTCGCGCCGGTCCACGGCGTCGAATCCCGCCGCCGTCTCATCTAGCGGCAGTCGATGTGAGATCAGCGTCTCGACGTCGACAATGCCGTGTTCGATCAGCTTCAGCGCCGACGTGAAGTCGTGCGGCGTGAAGTCGTGACTGCCGGTCAGGTTGATCTGCTTGTAGTGGATCAGGTTCGGGTCCAGCGCGATCGGGTCCGACGGGTAGAACCCAGCGAACAGATTCACCGTTGCGTTGATGCCCGCCATCTCGAGCGCCGTCTCGGCCGCGGCCGTCACGCCGACCGCGACCACAATCACATTCGCGCCGCGACCCTCGGTCATCTCCATCACGGCATCGACGGCGTTCTGTTCGTCGATGCGGATTGCATCGTCCGCGCCCACTTCGAGCGCCTTGTGCAGGCGCGCCTCGATGCGGTCACACACGATCACCCGCGCGCCGTGGTGCTTTGCCAGCTGCGTGTGCAGCAGCCCGATGGGCCCTGCGCCAACGATGACGACATCGTCGCCCGTGCGGATGTCGCTCTTCCGCGCGCCGTTTATGCAGCACGCGAGGGGCTCCGTGAAGCACGCTTCCTCGTCGGAGACCGTCCCCGGTATCACTCGGAGGTTGCTCGGGATGACCGTGCCGCGCTGGCAGAACCCGCCGCGCACACCGCCACGACCCATGTTCGAGCAGTAGTTGAAAACGCCTCGGCGGCAGTTGTAGCACTCGCCGCACACGACCCGCCAGTCCGCCACGACGCGGTCCCCAGCCGCGAACGCCTCGACGTCCGCGCCCGTGTCGAGCACCCGGCCGACCCACTCGTGCCCAAGCCGCCGCGGGTAATCGCCGCCCGTCCGTCCGCCGGTGTACCAGCGAACGTCGCTGGGGCACACCCCGCACGCCGTGATGTCGATCAGGACGTTCCCATCATCGGCGCCGGGATCGTCCAGTTCCTCGATGCGCAGGTCACGCACGCCGTACAGTTGCGCCGCTCGCATATCGTTGTCCTCGCCTTCTCACGCGATGTTCAGTAGCGCCGCGATCGCAGCGGCCGCACACCCGGTCCTGTCCCCGGGCCCGTGCCTGAGATGCACGTGAAAGCCGATGCGTCAGGCGATCACGACATCCTGGGGCGCCCCCGTTTCGAGGGCGGCGTTGAGCGCGTCACAGATGATCTCGCCCGCGACGACCTGCGACTCACGCACGTCGCACTCTGTCTCCCCGGACACCACCGCAGCGAAATGCTCGAGCTCCGCCCGATACGCGTCTGGGTAGCGCTGTGGGAACGAATGGAGCGGATTCGCCGATGTCGTGCCGTCGCTCTCGTGAGACACGACCACCGACCCGCGTCTGTTCCCCAGCTGCACCATCCCGAACGGCCCAAACACCTCGGCCCTTTGGTCGTAGCCGAAGTTGCACGTGCGCGACACGTCGATGACCGCGAGCGACCCGTCGNCGTACTGCATCGTCGCCACGACGCCCTCGTGTTCGCCAATCTCATCGAGCATCGGGTGATGCGTGTACGCGACCGCAGAGACGCGCGTCGGGACGGCGTGAGTCTCAGGACCACCCATCATCCAGTTGGCGATATCGATGTCGTGGATCATGCAGTCCTTGACGATCCCGCCACTCGACTGCAGGTACGGCGCCGACGGCATGGGCGAGTCGCGCGACGTCAGCTTCACGATCTGTGGCCGTTGCGTCCCGATTTGCGCGCGTACCGCCCGGAACTCAGGGTCGAACCGGCGCTGGAACGCCACCATGAGTTGCCGATCCGCCTCCCATGCCCGTCGGTAGCAGGCGCGAATGTCGTCCAAAAGCCCCAATGGCTTTTCGCAGAACACGTGCAAGCCGTGATCGAACCCGAGCTTTACCATGTCCGTGTGCGTCGCGGTCGGCGTAGCGACGATGAGCGCGTCGGCTTCATACGACGCGAGCGCGGTCGCCGGGTCGGCCTCGACGGCGCATCCTAGTAGTCGCGCGTACTCCGCCGCCCGCTCGACCTGCGGATCGGCGACGCAGACGGCTTCGAGGCCGTCTATCTGGCTGATCGACGTGGTGTGGAACCCGCCCGCGCGGCCAGCTCCCAGCAAGATCACGCGTGGCATGTGCAGTCGTCTCCCGCAGGATGGCGTCAGGTCGTGGCCCCACAATATCACGATGGGTGGCGTCGCGGCACGCCCGCGACATCCGTGACGGTAAGCCGCCAGGCGGGATCGGAAGCGGCGCGCGTCGCCGTCCTGCTCCGCGCGTGGGCGTCTGGACTACGCGTACACGTCCTGGATGAGCGCGCGTATGTAGCCAACGGTACGCGATGCCGGCCACGCCNGCGCGTGACTGCGGGAACCGCGGCGTGTGGTCCATCATGTACGGGCCGGNNAAGCCATTGTCGCGGTACGCCACCATCGCGCGCTTCATNTCGGTGTCGCCCTCGTCGATGAACACCTCCGTGAACCGGGGCAGCTGCCCGCGCACGTTGCGGAAGTGCACCCACGCGATCCTGCCNGCCGCCGCCATCTCCTCAATGGCGTCGTACACGCCATCCCCCAGCAGCTCCGCCACGCACCCCTGGCAGAACACCATGCCGTGAGTCTCGGGCGGGCCCATGTCGAAGATGCGCCTGAACTGCGGCATCGTCGAACATATCTGCGCAACGCCGCCCAACGGCTCCGGCACGGGCGGGTCGTCGGGATGTAGCGCCATCCGCACACCGGCCTTCTCAGCCGCGGGCAGGACACCCGCGAGGAAAGCCGTCATTCGCTCCCACATCGCATCTTCCGACACCGGAGGATCGTCGGCCGCAGGCCTGCCCCTGTCGAATTCCTCCCGACAGAACGTACTATAGGACACGCCACCGCGCCCCTTGTCCGATGTGGTGCGGAAGTTGCCCATCGGCTTGAAGTTCCAGCCCAGATTGCCGATCCCCGCCCGGCCGATCGACTCGAGCAGTCGGCGCCATGCTTCGATCTTCGCGTCCATGTCCGCGTGTCCAAGCGTGATCGCGTCCCAACAGGACATGAACAGGTTGTTCAGCCGCATGCCATGCGCTTCCACCTGCTCGCGCGCCCTCTCGAACGTCTCCGTGTGGTCGGCGCCGTCCTGCAGGTCCGCGGCGACGGCGCCCTCACGCGTGCGCAGGTCCACGTGGATCATGTCCACACTGATGGCCCGCAGGAAGCTCAGCATGTCGTCGTCGAGCCCGGTGAGTGGGATCTGGTGCTGGATGTACACGCTGCATGGTCTCCTCATTCGGGACGCCCGGGCGGCCGCCGGGGCCCGGGCTTACCGCGATGCGCGCTGCTCCGCTGCCGTCTGTGGCGCCGCGGCCGGTCGCTCCCGCCACGCTCGCACGTCCTCCAATAGCGTCGCCACGGCGGCCTCAAGCTGCCGATCCACNCCTGCGGACATCTCGCCCGGTTCGGGCCACACCACGACGTCCGGCATCGCGCCGTTGAGCTCCATGTCCTTGCCGCTGGGCAAGAACCACCCGCGGCCTGGCACCCGCAGCCGGCCAATATCCAG
>NYZG01000034.1 GCA_002687025.1 Candidatus Poribacteria bacterium | reverse complement strand
AACGGCGTGCCCATGTTCTCGCGCAGGGCGTCGGTGGCGCCTAGCAACGTCGCAGCAAGCGCCCAACGCTTGGAGCCGCAGGCCAACTCGACAATACCCTCGATGCAGGTGAGTGAGCCGGCGCGGGAGTTCGATTCGCGCGCCGTATCGAGCGCCTCACCATAGCGTTCGGCGGACCCGTCCGGGTCACCTACGGCGAGTGCGACCTGCGCCAAGCCGACGAGCGAATCTACCGTCTGATTCGTGATGCCGAGATCCCGCCACGTCGCTAACGACGCCTCGTGCAGCTTCCTCGCCAGGACGTGTTCGCCTCGCATGTGCGCAAGACACCCCAAATCCCTGAGGCTGACCGCCTCACCCGTGCGCTCCCCAACATCGCGGTGAATCGCGAGCGCCTCCTCGTGCCGCAGTCGCGCTTCCGACGCGTCGCCGAGGTTCGCCGAGACCAGCCCGAGCGTGTTCAGGCAGTGCGCCTCCTCGTATCTGTTGCCTAGCTTGCGGCTGATTGCCAGGGCGTCGACCAGGTGACCCCGTGCCCGGACGTATTCCCCGCGGACATTCTCCATCCAGCCAATGTCGCACAGGTAGTGCACTTCGAGCTCCATGTCACCCAGCTCGTGGCATATCCCCAGCAATTCGTCACGCAACGCATCGCCGGCGTCGGTGTCATGCCGCATGTCGGCGACGCTGGCCAGGTTCCCCAAGGTCGTAGCGACCCCTCTGCGGTCGCCGATGGCGCGGTATGTCACGAGCGCCTCGCGGTGCAGACTCTCGGCTGCGTCGAGCTCACCGAGGCTGTAGGCTGTGTTCGCGAGCGCGCCCTTCGCCCGCGCGACGCCGGCCCTGTCCTCGACGCGCGTGTAGAGTCGAAGTCCTTCGTCATGCAACGCGCGCGCGAGGCGATGGTCGCCTCTGTCCAACGCGATCGTCCCCGCGCCCAGAAGGGCCTCGGCCTTGTCGTCTGGCGCGAGGTCGCCGGCGCCGTCCAGGGCACGTTCATGCCACTCGAGGCCTTCGGTCCAATGCCCGCGGGTCCTCCAGTAGCGCGACAGGGCATTCACCGTACGTAAGGCCATGGGCGGATCCCAGTCCAAGGCCCAGGTCAGGGCTACCTGCAGATTCCCGTGTTCAAGATCGAGGGTGGCCATCCAACGTTGCTGGCCCGGCCCGCTCAGGGCCTCCTTGGCATCCTCGGCGAGGCGCGCGAAGTACTCCATGTGCCGCCGTTGGAGCGCCGCGGTCCCTCCCTCCTCCATCAGGCGTTCGTGCCCGTATTCTCGGAGGCTTTCCAAGAGGTGGTACCGAGGGTGGTCGGTTTCATCGTCCGGCGCGATCAGCGACTTGGACACGAGCTGCATCAGTAGGTCGAGTACCTCCCAGGCTTCCATGTCCTGCTTGGCGCAGGCCGCCTCCGCAGCTTCGAGTGTGAAGCCGCCGGCGAACACCGATAGCCGGTTCAACAGCGCGCGCTCGTCGTCGGCGAGCAACTCGTAGCTCCAGTCGATCAGAGCGCGGAGGGTCTGCTGTCGCGGCAGCGCAACGCGGCTTCCACCTGTAAGGAGCTTGAATCGGTCATCGAGGCGTTCTGCTATCTGGCGCGGCGACATCGCCCTTACTCGGGCGGCCGCCAGCTCCATCGCGAGCGGGATCCCATCCAGACGTCGACAGATCAGCGCGATCGCGTCCGCGTTTTCGTCCGTCACGGCGAACGCCGGCGCGACGGCGGTCGCGCGATCGACGAACAGCCGGACGGACGGGTATTGCGCCAGTTCGTCCGGCGTGTTGCCATTGACGTCGCGAGGCAGCGACAGTGACGGCACACGCCACGTTACCTCCCCAGGGATTCCGAGAGATTCGCGGCTCGTCACGAGGATGTGTACATCGCGGCATTGTCGGAGAATCGCGTCCGCGGCGTGGGCGCACGCGTCAACTAAGTGTTCGCAGTTGTCAAGGATCAGCAGCAGACAGCTCTCCCGCAGGAAATCGGTGAGCGTCGCCGCTGCCGCCACACCGGGCTCCTCCCTCACGCGTAAGGTGGCCATCAGAGTGGGGATCACCAGGTCCGGCGACGCCACGTCGGCCAGCTCCACAAACCACACGCCGTCCTGGAAGTCCTCCAACGCCTCCGCGCTTGCGTGTAGGGCCAGTCGCGTCTTGCCCACGCCGCCGGACCCCGACAGGGTGAGCATGCGCGACGACGTCAAGTGCTCCTTCACGCGCTTAACGTCGTCGTCGCGGCCCACGAAGGTCGTGAGCTCCATGGGGAGATTGTGTCGGAAGGTGTCGAGTGACGTGAGCGGAGGGAAGTCGGACGCGAGAGACGGATGGGCGAGCTGGAACACGTGCTCGGGCCGGGCGAGATCCTTCAGTTGGTGACTTCCCAGATCGCGCACGCTCAGTCCGTCGACCAGCGAGTACCGCACGAGTTCTTCTACGGCCCGCGACAAGAGCGCCTGGCCACCGTGGCCGGCCGCAAGTAGACGGGCACACCGATTGAGGGCTGACCCGAAGTAGTCGTCGCCCCTATGTTCGGCTTCGCCCGCGTGCAGGGCCATTCGCACACGTAGCGCGCCGACCTCATGCCAGTCTTGGGCGCGCAGGTCACACTGCGCGGCGAACGCGGCTCGAACCGCGTCGGTCGCGTGGGAGAAGACGGCGAAGAACGCGTCGCCCATCGTCTTGAAGACTCGTCCGTTGTGACGAGTGATGGCCTGGCGCAACAGGTCGTCGTGCGCAGCCAGCGCGACGCTCATCCCCTCCGGGTACTCCTGCCAAAGGCGTGTGCTGCCCTCGACATCGGTGAACAGGAATGTGCCGGTATGGACGGCGTCAGGCGTCATTGACGGCCCTCTCGCTGAGGGGCTCCGTCAGACGGGTGGCGTGCCGACAGGGCTCCTGTCGCGCGTCCGTACGAGCTGACGCCATGTCGTACCACCCGCATACGAAACCCACACGTGACGCGCATGATAGCATGTCCTACGCTGCGTCAGCATGGGATGCGCGCGGCCGAGAGTCGATGTCGCTACGCCGCCCGGGCGATGCGTCTACCTGGCTCTCAGCGCTTGACTGCCGCCGCGAGGCCGCTATGCTAGGGCCGGGCGCCGATTCCTCCAGCACGGAGACCACCTTGGACCTCACGCTGAGATACGACGACGACGCCGATGAGTGGGTCGAGGCGCTGCCCATCGGCAATGGACGCCTCGGGGCGATGGTGTTCGGGCGCACAGCCACCGAGCGCGTGCAGTTCAACGAAGACACGGTGTGGGCCGGTGAGCCGCACGACTACGCGCACGAGGGCGCGGCAGCGCACCTGCCCGAGATTCGCCGGCTGCTGCGCGAAGGCAGGCAGCGCGAGGCCGAGGAGTTGGCGCTGCGCGAGTTCATGAGCGTCCCACTGGGGCAGATGCCGTATCAGCCCGTCGGCGACCTGTGGCTCGGATTCGGTCACGACGACGTCACGGATTACGAGCGGACACTCGACCTGCAACAGGCGCTGACGCGGGTGACCTACCTCGCGGGCGGCGTTCGATGGACGCGCGAGGCGTTCGCGACCGCGCCGGGACGCGCCATCGTGATGCGGATCGCGGCCGACGAGCCTGGAGCCGTGTCGTTCACGGCGCGCTTGGACTCGCCGCACGCGGACACCCGCATCGAGGCGTCCGACACCGGCCTGCTAACGCTTACGGGTCGCGTCGATGACGGTGCGACGCGCTTCGAGGCGCGACTGCTCGTGGAGACCGAGGGTGGTCGCGCGGTGGCGGCCGGAGACGGCATCCGGGTCGAGGGAGCCGACGCTGCCGTCCTGCGACTGGCGTGCGCGAGCAGCGCGCGGAGCTATGACGACGCCGCGGCCGACCCTACGGTCCGTTGCTCCGAGGACGCCGCTACCGCGTCCAGTCGGCCGTACGAAGTGCTGCGCGAGGAGCACATCGCCGACCATCGCGCCTACTTCGACCGCGTGACGATCGACCTCGGCCGTTCTCACGGAACGAAGGACACAACGGATCGTCGCCTGAAGGCGTTCGCGGACGGCGACGACCCGGAGTTGGCGGCGCAGTTCTTCCAATTCGGGCGGTACCTGATGATCGCCGGCTCGCGCCCGGGAACGCAGCCGCTGAACCTACAGGGCATCTGGAACGAGAGTCAGAAGCCGCCGTGGGACAGCAAGTACACGACGAATATCAACGCCGAGATGAACTACTGGCCCGTCGAGACGACGAATCTCGCCGAGTGCCACGAGCCGCTGTTCGATCTCATACGAGACGTGTGTGAGACGGGCGCGCGCGTCGCCCGCGCGCACTACGACTGCGACGGGTGGGTGCTGCATCACAACACGGATATGTGGCGCGGAGCCGCGCCGATCAACGCGTCGAACCACGGCATCTGGCCGACCGGTGGGGCATGGCTCTGCCAGCACCTGTGGGACCGGTACCTGTTCTCGGGCGACAGAGCGTTCCTTGCGGACACGGCCTATCCACTGATGAAGGGAGCGGCGGAGTTCTTCGTCGGGTTCCTCGTCGAGGATGACGACACGGGGTGGCTCATCAGCACGCCGTCGAATTCGCCCGAGATTGGGGGACTCGTCGCGGGGCCGACGATGGATCATCAGATCATCCGCGACCTGTTCGCGAACTGCATCGCCGCGTGTGAGACTCTCGAGGTGGACGCCGATTTTCGCGAGACGTTGGCCGACATGCGCGGACGCATCGCGCCGAACCAGATCGGCCAGCACGGGCAGTTGCAGGAGTGGCTCGAGGACAAGGACGACCCGGAGGAGGAGCATCGCCATGTCTCCCACCTCTGGGGATTGCATCCCGGATGCGAGATCACGCCGCGCGGGACGCCCGAAGTGTGCGCGGCGGCGAAGCAGTCGCTGACGTTCCGTGGCGATGGCGGGACGGGCTGGAGCAAGGCGTGGAAGATCAACTTCTGGGCGCGCTTCGAAGACGGCGACCACGCGTATAGGATGCTGGCGAGTCTCATCGCGACGGGGACGTACCCGAACATGTTCGACGCACACCCGCCGTTCCAGATCGACGGGAACTTCGGGGCTACGGCGGGCATCGCGGAGATGCTGCTGCAGAGCCATGCGGGGGAGATCTCGCTTCTGCCCGCGCTGCCAACGACGTGGCCATCGGGCTCGGTGAAGGGGCTGCGGGCTCGCGGCGGGTTCGACGTGGACATCGCGTGGGAAGGCGGCCGGCTGGCGGAGGCGAGACTGACGCCGCGCCTTGGAGGGGTGTGTCGGGTTAGAACGTCGGGGGAGGTCGAGGTGTCGTGCGGCGGCGTGACCGTAGACGCGACGCTGCACGACGACGGGACGCGGGAGTTCGAGACGGAGGTCGGCCGCGTGATCGTCGTGCGGCCGAGGGGATAAGGGAGACGCGAATGGTTACGCAGGAGCAGGTGCGGCAGTACCGCGATGAGGGCTACCTCAAGGTCGAGGGCTTGTTCTCGCCGGAGGAGGTGGGGGAGCTCGGCTCGGAGATGGTGCGGATCATCAGCGAGTGGGGTCAGGAGACCATCGGCTGGCACGGCCCGTGGCGGGAGCGCTATCTCAAGGCGGACGAGCAGCAGACCACGAAGGCCGTGTTCCTGCACAACCCGCAGCACTACTCCGCGACGTGGGGACGCGTGCTGTTCCACGAGGGTCTGACGTCGTCGATCAGCAAGCTCGTGTCGCCGACGATGCAGTGGCATCACACGGTGCTGCACGCCAAGCCGCCAACGCTCGGGACCCCATTCCCGATGCATCAGGATTACCCGTTCTACCCGCACGAGTATCCGCACGAGTATCCGCACGAAGGCGCGGACTTCATCGACTGCCTCGTGCATCTCGACGACGCGCCCGCGGAGAGCGGCTGCCTGCACGTCGTGCCGAACAGCCACCTGGGCGGGCCGCTGGAGCACATCACCGGCGCGCACACCGCGCCGCATCTGCCGACAGACGATTACCACCCAGACAAGATCGAAACGGTGTCCATCCCCGCGCAGGCGGGCGACGTGATCTTCTTCAGCTATCTCACCATCCACTGGTCCGACTGCAACCGCACCGGCGAGTGGCGCAAGGGCGTCCGCATCGGCTTCCACGACGCGGGGATGCGGCCGGCGGGGAAGGACCCGTCTGAGGCGTACAACAACACGATCGCGACCGGGTTCAAGTCGAAGCCCGAAGCAGCGTCAGCCGGCTCGTAGACCTGTCCTGGCGCACGGCGAGGACGGGGTCTACTCGCCTGGAGGCCCCGTCTCGCGGCCGATCTCCGCGGGCGCATCCGGGCCCGCGGGCCTCGACATGTTGCTGTCGAGCACGAAGTCGCCTATTGCCACGAGCAGCGCCAGCGACTCGGTTGACAGACCCCCATCGCGGTACTCCGCTTCGATGAGGGCGAACCTCTCGGTGGCCTCCACGGAGGCGGCCCGAGCCATCTCAGCGTCCGCCGATAGCGCGCCGGCCAGCAGGATGCGGCAGTGCTCGGCCACACGCTTGCGCTCACGCCTTTCCAGCAAGCTCCAGCCGCCGGCTCCCGCGGCAAGCCCCACCGTCGTGAGGTATGCGATCACCTCGATGTACCGTTCGAGGAACGCGCCGCTGTCCTTGTCGTAGTAGGCCCGAGCGCCATCGTGGAGTGTCAGGTTGAGGGCGCCCCCGTCGCCCGGTGGCTGGATCTGGATCGCGCCGGGCTGCCGGAACACGAACCGGTCGCGGTGGACATCCAGTATCCGCGCGATTTCGCGCACGACGCGTCTGTTGACGCCTGGTCCGGCCGCGAGTACGGCGTCGAGGGATGCCGTGTGTACGTCGGTTGCGGGCGCCACAGGCGTGGCTCCGTACGCGCCGGCCGGGATCACCGCAGGCCGCATGTACGGCGAGTAGATACGGAACGCATCCATCCGGGGTATCTCCAGGAGGCGATACTCCCCGGTGGCGAGCAAGTCGCGAACGGCGCCGTTGCCGATGGCGATCATCGTCAGCGCCGCCTCGACCTTGCCCGTCTTGAGCGCTGCAAGCTCATGCATTCCCTGGAGTTCGACCGCGTGCGTAGGATCGCGTGGCAGACCGAGATGTGCTGCCAGTTCCCGATAGACCACGGTGTTCCCCGACCCAGCGCTGAACGCGGGGATGCGGTGGTCGTCCAGGTCACTGATGTCGTGGATAGGTTGGTCTGCGCGGACAATGACGTGGTAGGTCTCGGGGAACAGACGTGCAATGGCACGCACCTCCGCGGCGGCGTTCGGTTCCCCGTCAGGCAGCCTGCTGCCGTTTTGCAGCACGCCAAGGTCGGCACGACCATCGGCCAGCCGCCGCAGGTTGTCGATCGAGCCCTTCGTCCGATCTATCCTCGCGATGCGGATGTTCAGGCGGCGTTCGTCGTCGCTCAATTCGGCGAGTACCCGCTGGAGCGTCTTCGCGAACCGGTCGTATTCGCCTTCCGCCACGCCGGACGCCACCGTCACATCGCGGGGCCGGTGTTTGTCGATCCACCGGCCTCCCACCGCGCCTAGCACGGTCAGGATAGCGAGAGACGACAGCACCAACGCGAGACCTCGACGCCTGACACGGACCCAAAGGGGGCGGAGCCAGCGGCGCAACGGTGTCGTCCCGCGGACGGCAGCGCGATCGCCCTCACCCATGGCGAGTTCCTCCTATTCGAAGCGCACGCGCACCGATACGGTCAGCGAGACATCCAGCTCCTCCACATCCTCCGGCGGTCGGCCGTCGTAGAGGACAAGCAGGGCGACGGGAATGGATACACGCTCGATAACGCGCATGTCGAGGGTGGTTTCGCTCAGAATGCGGATGTCACGCAGGTCGGTCAGTCGGGGTTGTGCGAAGCTGGTGTGGGTCACGGCGGCCGGGCCGTCGGACGCCCATTCGGCGGACACGTAACTGCTGACCCGCGCGGAGGCCTGACGCCGGCCCGAATCTGCGGCGTCGCCAACGCGCAGCCGCTCCTCTTCCGCCATGAGAGCGACGCCGAAGGCCGTCGACAGCCGCGAGCCCACAGGACATTCGCACCGCAGGCCGCCGCCAGCGAGAGCGCGCAGGGAGAGGCGGCGGAACTCGTCGGCCTCAACTTGCAGAAACCCCTCGACCGCGATCGGCCGTCTGATCGCCTGCCTGTACCGCAGATGCCCGAACGCCCGCGCGATGAAGCGGTCGTCCGATCTCGAACCCCGTTCACCGCGCGCGATGCCCAGCCAAAGCGACGACTCCGTGCGGCGGGCAATTGCTCCGGTCAGCCTGGCCTTGGTGAATTCCGTATTCCCCGCGCGCACATCGGCCGCTCCCTCCAGCGAGCCGCTCCATCCGTCAGCCGTCGATTGCGCCGCTGGCAACACGTTCACTATTTGGCCATGGGCGGCAGCAGCCCAGAGCAGACATAACAGCGCGCTCACGGTTGTGCGGGTTGTCGTCAACCGGCGGCCTCCTCGTCGATGTCGGCGCTGAGCTGATACGGCGATCGCCGCGCACGGGCCGGGGCGAGCCGCGCGTTGAAAGGGCCCTACGTACTCGAGCGCGCCGTCGAGCTCCGCATTGGGCCCGGGCCCGCTGCGCGGGTAGGGCGTCAGGCCGCGATGCGAGATCAGATAGAAGCGGGCGCACACGAAGCCTACACCGATGAGCAGCAGGATCGCCAGCAGCGACTCCGCCCGGGCCTCCCCGGATTGCGGCCTCCCCCAACCAGGACATAATGTCGTCGACAGACCATTATCACGGCTTGCTCATTGCGGTGGCGGGTACATCCACCATGGACACCCTTGGTCCACACGGAATGCACGCCGCTCTGGCAGCCTCGCGCTACATCCATTAGAGTCGGCGACGATCGCGGTCTCCATGCGTGTTCGGAATTGCGCCGCCCGGCGCGCGTCACGCAGAATGACGGGCGTGCGGTTCTCGGTGGAAGGTGGTGAGCGGTACTCCGCCGCGCATGTTGCATGCCGTAAGGGCCGCTACAGGCTGGTCTCGCGCCCTGCGCGCGAGGCCGCGCGGCGACGCCGATCCTGAAAGGACCCGACCATGATCTCGCCCCGTGCGGCACTGCTGATGATCCTCTCGGGCGCGTGCGCGCACGCCGCGCCCCAGGAGGCCAACTACGACGAGTCCAAAGTGCCGGAATACACGCTCCCGGACCCGCTCGTGACCGTGGATGGCTCCCATGTGACGACTCCCGAGATGTGGCGGGAACGCCGTCGGCCTGAGGTGCTGCGACTGTTCGAGGAGCACGTCTACGGCAGGACGCCGGACAGAACGCTCGACGTCACGTTCGAGGAGATGTCGCGCGACGAGGCGGCCCTGGGCGGGAAGGCCACACGGACGGAAGTGACGGCGTACTTCACCGCGGACACGTCCGGCCCGCGGATGAGCATGCTCATCTTCCGTCCGAACGATGTTGAAGGCGCAGCGCCCGCGTTCCTCGGCCTGAACTTCAGCGGCAATCACACGGTGACCGATGATGAGGCCGTGGCCATGAACACCGGGTGGATGCGTCCCGCCTCGGCCGCGGGCGTGGTCGACAACCGCGCGACCGAGGAATCGCGCGGCAAGAGCGCCAGCCGATGGGCCGTCGAGACGATCGTGGACCGCGGCTACGCGCTCGCGACGATCTACTGCGGTGACCTCGACCCCGACTACGATGACGGCTTCGAGAACGGGGTCCACCCTCTGTTCTACGAGCCGGGACAGACAGCCCCAGCGGCGGGGGAATGGGGCACGATCGGGGCATGGTCGTGGGGTCTCAGCCGCGCGCTGGACTACTTCGAGCAGGACGACGCCATCGACGCAACGCGCGTCGCGGTGATGGGACACTCGCGTCTCGGCAAGACATCGCTGTGGGCGGGCGCTCAGGATGAGAGATTCGCGCTCGTCATCTCGAACGACTCGGGCTGTGGGGGGGCGGCGTTGGCGCGTCGGCGCTTCGGTGAGACGGTCGGCCGCATCAACACGAGCTTCCCGCACTGGTTCTGCCGCAACCACCGCCACTACAACAACGCCGAAGACGATCTGCCCGTGGATCAGCACATGCTCATCGCGCTGATGGCGCCGCGCCCGGTGTATGTGGCGAGCGCCGCGGAAGACCAGTGGGCCGACCCACGCGGCGAATTCCTCGGCGCGCTGGGGGCCGACTCGGTGTACCGACTCCTCGGGACCGACGGAATGGACGCCGACGAGATGCCCGATGTCGAGCAACCGGTCACGAGCCGGATCGGCTACCACGTGCGGGCCGGCGGGCACGACGTGACAGACTACGACTGGGAGCGTTATCTGGACTTCGCCGACAAGCACATGCGATAGCCCCATCACGCCGTCGAGACGCGCCGGAACGCTCGCGCCGCCGGAGGACACTCGACATGGACATAGCATCGCTAACCAAGGTCGAGTTGCACTGCCACTACGACGGCATCGTCGATGCTCCCATGCTGCGCGCTCTGCAGGCAGCCGGTGAGACGTTCCCAGTGTCGCCCGAGGAGCTGGAGGCCGCGCTGCCGGTGCGAGACTTCGACGCCTTCCTGGCGTGGTTCGAGGTCGCGGATGTGGGCAGCGTGGACCTTGATCCGTTCGTGCCCGTACTGCGCGCACACGTCGACCGGCTGCGGTCGCAGAACGTACAGTACGCGGAGGTGTTCACGAGCATCCCCCGCGGCGACGATGTCGTCGGGCAGATGCGGAAGTACGTCGACCGCGTGCGGGAGCGCGAGCGCGGGGAGACACAGATCGAATTCGTAATGCAGATGGGCCGAGGCGGGGATCCGGGGCGCAGAGAGGCAAAGGTCGAGACTGCGGTCGCGTTGCACGGCGCGGGGTTGGTCGTCGGCATTGCGATCGCGGGCGCTGAGCAAGGGCTTCCGATCGAGCCACACACGCGCGCAATGCGTCTGGCGCACGACGCCGGCGTGCCGATCGAGATCCACGCGGGCGAGTGGTGCGGCCCCGAGTCGGTGTGGGACGCGCTGGAATACGGCTACCCGAGCCGCATCGGGCACGGCGTGGCGATCCTGAAGGATAAAGCGCTCGTGCGGCGATTCCGCGACGAGCAGATCCACATCGAGATGTGCCCGTCATCCAACGTGGCGACCGGCTCGGTCGAGCGCATGTCCGACCACCCCATTCGACGCGCGTTCGACATGGGTCTGAACGTGGGGGTGAACACCGACGACCCGGGGGCCTTCATGTGCTCGATGAACTCGGAGTACCGGCTGCTGGTCGAGGAGTTCGGTTTCACCGCGGAAGAACTGGATGTCCTACGGCGCAACGCGCTGGACGCGCGGTTTCAGCCGACGCTACGCGTGCCGATCGACGGGACAGAATGAGCCTGTCCCTCACCACTCTCGGCGCGCGAGCATTGACCGATGGTCGAGGTAGCGGCGGGGCCGGCGGGACCACATGGCGCCGTCGTCGGTCGCCATCCGAATCCGTACGTGGTCCTGCGAACGGGCGTGTGGCGTCACGTGGCGCGTCACGGGTGTCGACGTGGACAGGACGACGCCGAGGACGCGTGGGGCCGTCGGCATCGACGCCATGCGAAGGGGGCGTCCCGTAAGCCCTACGCCGCACCCCGAGGCGATGCATACAGTACAGACCGCCGCTCCAAACACCGCCGCCCAACGCGCGCGCATCTGACCCCCTCCGATTCTCGTCACACCGTGTGCGCCGGCTCCGGCCAGGATGCCGCAACCCGCGACATGTATACCATGCCGGCCCCGTCCTGTACAACCGGCAGCTTCTGGCGTACAGGGCGGCTCCGGCCCCAGGCGGCGGCTGTGTCACGCGCTGGCGTGTGGCTGTAGACGACCGGCGACGCCCCTTGGGCGGGCGCAGCCGGGCGCGGCGAGCCGCGCCCGACCGATGGTGTTGAGACGAGGGGGTGGGTCAGTCCGCGGCGTGGGCAGCCTCCACGTGCGCGACGGCTTCCTCGGTCGTCCAGACCGCATTCGCGATGAACCGGAAGTTCGTCAGGGCCGCGGCGTAGCCGTTCCCGTCAGGGACCTTGGCCGCGGCCGTCGCGTCTTTGACAACGGCGACCTCGAACCCCTGCTCCATGAGCTCCCGCATGTGCGCCTCGACGCACAGATTCGCGGACATTCCACCGAGGATCACCTTGTCGACGCCCCGTTTGCGGAGCTGTAGGACGAGGTCGTTCGTCTCGGGGCCGTACACCTTGTGCGGGCTGACTACGACGGTGTCGTCGTGCTCGATGTACTCCTTGTATTCATCGAGCCAGTCGGCGCCAGACCCGGCGAATCCTTCGAGATCCAACGGGCCCGTCCGGTTGAACATGCCGATGGCGTGCATGAGCTTCTCGAGAGCGCCCTCGAAGTGCCAACCGTGGTCGGACGGGTAGTAGTAGTGGGGAGATATGAAGGTCGGCACGCCCGCGGCTTCCGCGGTTTCGAACAGCATCCCGATGTGTTCGACGGTGTGGTTCTCGGTCACGCTCTCGCCGACAACGCCCCACGTTACGCCGTCGGGGCTCAGGAAGTCGTTCTGTGGGTCGGTGATGAGCAGGGCCGTGCGACCGGGGACCACTTCCATCCCCGGGTCGGGCAGTTGGGCGTGGGCCACGTGGCCGAACGCCACGAGCAACGCCACGGCGGAAACGCACGCAATACGGTGCATATCGAGAAGCTCCCTATACCTTATGTGTGCCGGGCTCTCCTTGGATTCGGCGTCCCGGCCCGTCTGCGGGCGCGCGACGCCGAATCGAACCCGACGAGACCCTTCAGTATACGGCGCCGGGCGTCGCGACAGCGGCGACGGGGCATGTCGCCCGCGTGCCGGCGCCCGTGCGTGCGGCCGTGGTGGCATGGCTTCGGCAGGCGGTCTGCGACCGTGCGTCAGCGGGCCGGGCTCTTGAGGCTACCCCACGTGATCGCGGCCCTTCCGGCCGGGGAGACCGCGCGCGTGTACGCCGGGTCGAGCCAGTCAGTATGAGAGTCAGCGCCGAACCTGTCCGTCAGGTTGCGGTGGCGACGGCCATTTGCATCCGCGACATGGATGTCGGTGTCGAGTTTGGCCAGATCCCAGTGCGAGAACAGGAAGCGGTCACCGCTTGGCGACCACGCCGGCTGCCACCCGAGCGCCGGCAAGGCGACGGGAGCCCATCGCCGGATGTCGCTGACGTGGATCGTCGCGATTCCGCCGTCTCTGAGAGACACGAAGAGAATGCGCCGCCCGTCCGGCGAGAACGCCGGACCCAGATCGAAGGCGGGATGGTTCGTCAGTCTCCGCACGCCGCCTCCCGCAACGTCCAGCAGGTAGATCTCCTGGTTCCCCCGCTCTCGCCACGAACCGAACGCGATCATGCGCCCGTCGGGCGACCATGAGATTCCGTCACCGTCCAGGGCATCGTCGCGCAGTAGAACGCGTCGCTCTCGCGTTCGCCAATCGAGAAGCTGAATCTCACGTCGCGGTTCGGCGCCCGCCCACCAGGCCGTTAGGAAGGCGATGCTTCTCCCGTCGGGCGCCCACCGTGGGTTGACCTCGGTCTTCATGTCGTCGGTGATTCGCTCGACGTCGCCGCCCGGCACGTCCACCACGTATAGCTGGACATGGCCTCTGAATTGGCCGTCCCTGTCGGAGGCGAAGACGATCTTCGCACCGTCCGGCGCCCAGTCGGGCTGGAAGTCTGCCCCAAGGTGGTTCGTCATAGCGACCGGGTCGTCGCCGTCGGCGTCCATTACGTAGATGTCGCGGTTCCCACCCCTGTCCGACTCGAAGGCGATGTAGGTGGCGGAATCCAGTTTGCCGGCGACGACGTGCGTCGTGATCCCGACAGCCATGAACAGGAAGGTGGCGCAGCGCGGCGGTCTGGGCATGGATGGCTCCCGCGGCTGTGGATCGCGCCGGGGCCGCCCTCGGGGGATTGGCGGGAACCCCAGCGATGCGCGGCCACGCAATCCTCTACCGATCCAGTAGCAGTGTAACGTGGGACCGTCCGTGGTCGATGACGCCCACACGGACTGCAGCCCGCCTGCATCGGCGCCGGCCGTAGGCTATCCTAGCGTGGACGCGGTTGGATCCGCGTTGGGCGCCCGACAAGCCACCCCGGGGTTAGACGATGAGCCTACCTGACAAAGACCGAGACGTATTGCGCGGCCTGGCGGAGCAGAAGGCCGCGATCGCCGCCGAGCCGATCAACGGCGAGAGGGCGGAGCTGTGGCGCCGGCTCAACCGACTGGAGCCGACACGGCCGCTAGTCTGGATCAACGAGATCTGCTGGAACGAGATGGACTACGAGGACGAGCTGACGCTCGTCACGACCGACCCATGGGCGCGGGGACAGGAACTCGGACTGCGGCGCATGCTGTACCAGTGGCGCCACCTGCCCGGGGACATGGTCGTCGACGACTACATGAGCTCGCCACACGTCGCGCACAGCACCGGATTTGGCATCAGCGAGAAGGCGTACATCGTCCGCACGGACGAGACCAGCGGGACCGTCTCGCGCCAGTTCCACCCGCAACTCGTGGAGCCGGGCGATATCGAGAAGATCCGCATGCCGGAGGTGACGTACGACGCCGACGCGACCCAAGACAGCTACGAGCGCATGTGCGGCATATACGGCGACATCCTACCGGTGCGGGTGGTCGGCCGGAAGAACTGGTGGTTCGCGCCGTGGGACCTGCTGATACGCTGGTGGGGCGTCGAGGACGCGATGATGGACCTGGCCGTGCGCCCGGACATGGTGCACAAGGCGATGGCGCGCCTCGTGGACGCGTACATGTGCGAGCTGGATCAGATCATCGAGCTGGACATGCTGACGCTGAACAACGACAACACGCGCATCGGCTCGGGCGGGTACGGCTACATCGACGAGCTCCCGGAGCCGACCGCCGACTACGGCCCGGCGCGCACTCAGGACATGTGGGGTTGCGCCACGGCGCAGATATTCTCCGAGGTCTCGCCGGAGATGCACTGGGAGTTCGCCCTGCAGTACGAGGCGAAGTGGTTGGAACGCTGGGGGCTTACGTATTACGGATGCTGCGAGCCCCTGGACCTGAAGGTGGAGATCCTCCGCCGCGTCCCGAACCTGCGGAAGCTGTCGATGAGCGCGTGGATCGACGCGGAGCGCGCGGTGGCGAACGTGGGCACGGATTACGTCATGTCCCGCAAGCCGAACCCGGCCGTCTTCGCGACAGACGAATGGCAGCCAGACGTGGCGCGTAGGGAACTCATCGAGTTCCTGGAAGTCGCCGAGGGATGCCGGGTCGAGCTCATCCTGAAGGACATCTCCACCGTGCGCTATGACCCGGAGCGACTGTGGGATTGGGAGGGCATCGCGATGGAAGTCGCGGGGGCATGAGGCCGCTGACGAGTAGCGTCTGCGCAGGCCATGCGTAAACGGTCGGGACTGTACGCCATCGTGTCCGCCGACGGTGGGCGTCGCGTGCTCGTGGCCCGGACGTCGTCCGGCGCGTCGCTGCCGTTCGTGAGTATGGCGCCGGGCGACTGGTCGTGCGTGGACGGCCGAGAGACGAGGGGACTCACGCGGGCGACCCGCGCCGTCGAGCACGGCACGGGCTTGCCGGTGACGATGCTCTACCCGACGGAGTGGCCCCCAGGGCGGGAGGACGCGCATCGCGTGCTTCGCGTGTATGCGTTCGAATGCGCCGACATCGCTGCGTCTCCGTCGGCGGGCTACGACTGGGCCGACGGCCCGGTGGATTGGGCGCGGCCGTTCATGGCGGCCGCGGTCGCGGCGCATGTCGCCGTGTCGGGCGCGGAAAGCCTGCCCGTGCCCTGGTGGGCGCCGGGCTGGGCGCAAGGGGCCGTCGCGTGGCTGGACGAGCGACTTGAGGCGTTGGGCCGGCGTCGCGTAGGGACGGTGGAACCGATAAAGAACGACTGGCAGAGCATCGTGATGCGCGCACGGACGGATGGAGGCGACGTGTATCTGAAGGCGCTCGCGGCCCCAGCCACGCAGGAGCTGGCGATCCTTCGCGACCTTGTCCCGCCGGGCATGAACGTACCGGTAGCGTCGGCCATGGACGCGGGCGGCGGCCTCCTGCTGACC
The DNA here is from genome assembly GCA_002687025.1 of Candidatus Poribacteria bacterium. GTDB lineage: Bacteria > Poribacteria > WGA-4E. Next base: position 10,470 of record NYZG01000034.1, on the reverse strand, counting down.
GAGGATGTCCGGGGCATAGATCCGACCGAATGCGACCCCGGGGCATTGACGGGAGACGATGTGCGGGACTACGCGCGTGGATACGCCGAACTGCAGCAGGCTGTCGGGCCGGTCGCGTCGGACGCGGTGTTCGACTGCGGCCTCGCGCGGATGCCGGAGATGTATGCGGACGTGATCCACGACCTGCCGGTCCTGCTTGCAGACGCCGAAGGCCCGCCATCAGCGCAGGAGGCCGCCGAACTCCGAGAGTTGGCGCCGGTCGTCGCGGCGGCTTGTCGGGACGCCGACGAGGGAGGCGTGCCTGCACATCTGGTGCACGGCGACCTGGACGGCAACTCGGTGATCACGCGGGAGGGACCTGTCGCGTTCGACTGGGCTACCGCGTACGTCTCTCACCCGTTCCTCGACGTGTTCGAATTCCCGTATTTCCACCGAGTCGTTACGGGCCTTCCCGTGCCGGATGCGGCGGCGGACCATTATCTCGCCGCTTGGGCGACACACGGCTCGGTGACGGATCTCAGGCGGATGCTGGCGCATCTGCGTCGCTTGCAGCGGATGCCCTGGCTCCTCTGGTCGGCGCACGCCATCCGCCACCTGCGGGTCGCGACATCACATCTTCCGCATCTACCGTATTCCCCGATCGCATCGTCCATCAGGGACTGGCAGGCGTGGCTCGTGAAGTGCCTGCGAAGCGTATGTGTCGACATGGCACGAGCAAACTGACCGCATCCGCGGAGGCTGACGAATGAGTCTCGATCTCGCACGGAGCGTCATCACGCGACTGGAGCCGGGCGGTCGGCTCGCGCACACGGAGTATTGCAGCAACTACGCGCTGTGCCGGGCCGTCACCGGTCGCGATCCCAGGACCGACGGCGACGCGTGGCGCGCCTTCAACGACGCGTGGGACGTGGATTTCATCTGGTCCACGAACGACGGCCCGGTTGGCTGGGGGAAGCGCGGGCGCACGACGGACATGGGCCACGCGGAGTTCCTTGAAGGCGGCGTCGACCGTCGGGACGAGATATTCTGCCCCTTCAACACGGTCGAGGAAGTGTGGGCGTTCGACGCCGTGAAGGAATACGGTCTCCCGGACGCGGAGGAGCTGACGGCATCGTACGCCCAGTCTTACACGACGACGCAGGAACGCCACGCGAATCAGTTGTTCCCCGGCGGCTACTACAAGACGATGATCTCGGGGGCGATCCAGGCTTTCGGGTGGGACATGCTGCTGCTGGCGGCGGCGGATCGGTCGAAGTTCGACCGCGTGATCGACAGCTTCTTCCGCCTGACGCGGCACCACGTCGAGGCGTGGGCGAGGACGGATATCGAGGTGTTCATCCAGCACGACGACATCGTCTGGACGGCGGGAGCGTTCGTGCACCCGGACTTCTACCGCGAGGTGCTGATGCCGCGATACGCCGAGATGTGGCGTATCCTCCACGACGCCGGCAAGACGGTGCTGTTCTGCTCGGATGGCGACATGACGGAGTTCATCGACGACATCGCGGACGCGGGCGCGGACGGGTTCATCTACGAACCGATGACCGACTTCGACTACATGGTCGAGAAGTACGGCGACAGCAAGGTGATCGTGGGCAGCAAGGTGGACTGCCGCACGTTGACGTTCGGAAACCAGGACGACATCCGACGCGAAATCGACGCGACGCTCGAAGTCGCGTTCGACTGTCCCGGGTTCGTGTTCGCCGTCGGCAATCACCTTCCCAGCAACATCCCGGTCGAGAACGGGCTGTTCTACATGGAGTACCTGCGGGAGCGTTGGGCGCGATAGATATAAGCGACTTCGAACCGCGCGCTGTCGCGTCTGCGGCGCGGCTACCGGCGCTCGAACAGGAGGCGCCGCACGCGGCCGCCGGTGAGCCTGAAGCCGGTGACGGAACCCTCGCCATGGCGGACGAACGCGACGACCGGGAAGTCGTAGTTGTCGCTCCGAAACGCGTCGCCGCGAGTTCTCATCAGCGGGATGCGTCCGTGACGGCGATGCGTCGCGACGAGTCCGCCGTCCTCGTGCGAGACGTCGTACGTCGTGTCCAGCTCGGGACTGTAGTACGCGCCCGCGTATCCCGCGAGTTGCTCGGGCGTTAGTGGCGTCGGATCAATGCGCGCGCCTGTGAGTTTCTGCTCGCCGGCGTGGACGTCGAGGAATGTCATCGTCCCGGCATCGTCGCGGCGGAACGTCAACCGCGTGCCTGTCCCATGGACGACGAACGCGTTCCCGCCGTCGGCGGTCAGCTCTGAGGTCGGGTAGCCGTCCACTTCACCGACCAGGCGATCGCCGTCTCGCGTGACATGCACGACGGGCCCGTCGTTCAGCGCGTATTCGCCGACATACTCATCCAGGGACGCGTCGGGGCCGGTGTCAGCGACCACTGTCTCTGTGGCCGCAACGCTCTCGGCGGCGGCCATCTCGTCCGCAAGGTACACGCTGGCCACGCGGCGCGCGAGCTCCGACGGCGCCAGGTCCGCGATGTTCCCGAAGACATTGACGGCGAGGTCGTGGTCCGGGAAGCGGATCACTTGGCTTCGGAATCCCGCGTCGGCGCCGCCGTGCTCGACAGTCCGAAGCGAGGGGTACTCCCCGAGGACCAGGCCGAACGCGTATGTGTTGTCGCTGCCGTCCGTCAGCAGCCGCGTCTCGTGCATCAGCGTTATCAGCTCGCGGCCGCCGAGCTCGGCCGTGTCCAGATTGCGTGTCCATTTCGCGAAATCCTCGACCGTCGTGAACAGGCTCGTGGCGCCCGCATTCGCGAAGCTGAGGACGCTGTTGGCATAGCGTCGTCCGTGCGTTTGTAGGAGTATGCGCGGTTCGGAACTATGCGCTCGTGGTCGTCCTGGAAGTACGTGTTCGTCATCCCGAGCGGCGCGAACAGCCGCTCACGCGTCCAGTCGTAGAACGTCTCCCCGGTGACGCGCTCGACGACCTGCGCCAACAGCGTATATCCGGTGTTGCAGTAGAGGTACTCGCTGCCGGGCGGGAAGTTCAGCTCCCTCTGGTGGCGAACGAGCGTCATGATGTCCTCGGTCGTGATGACGTCGTCGATGCGGTGGCCGGACATGACCAGGAGCTGCCACTGGTCGCGGAGGCCGCTCGTGTGGTGGATCAGGTGGCGTAGCGTGATAGGCGTCCCGAGGTCAGGAACTTCGGGCAAGTGTGTTCGGATGTCGTCGTCTAGTGACAGCCGTCCTTCGGAAGCGAGCAACGCGACGGAGAACGCCGTCACCTGCTTGGACAGGGAGGCTACGTGGAACACCGTGGTCGATGTGATCGGGATGTCGTATTCGAGTTGCGCCAACCCGTAGCCCCGGGCGAACAGGACGTCGCCGTCGCGCGCCACGCTCACGGCTGCTCCCGGCGAACCAGGCTTCGTGAGATGGGAGAAGGCGCGATCTACCAGGGCATCAAGGCTGTGGCGTCCGGCATCGGAGTCGGCGCCCTGCTCGGCCAGGCCTTCGGCGAGGCCGGCCAGTCCGAAGGCCACAGCGATCCTGTGAGCCGTCAGGCCGTCCTCGTCGACATGATTGACATCCGCCCCGGCTTCGCTCAGTAGCCGTTGTGCCTCTTGGTCGTCGTCACGGGACACGGCCCGCAGGAGCGCCTCGTCCGCGTCGGGGTTCGCTGCCGCCAGCAACAGGGCCAGCGCGACGCTGAAGGGCGTATGCATCGGGAGCTCCGATCGAGTTGGGCGCTGATCTGCCTTTGGGGGTCACGCCGCTGGCGGCTCGGGGTAGAGGAAGCAGGCGCGGCGCACCCCGCCGCCGATGGCGCGAGCGTCGGGGTACGCGTCCGCGCAACCCTCGACCGCGTCCGGACAGCGTGTGTGGAAGTGGCACCCCGGCGGCGGGTTCACGGGCGACGGGACATCGCCTTCGAGGCGGATCTTCGCGACGCCGCTGTCGTCGACCTTCGGCACTGCGGAAAGGAGAGCGCGCGTGTACGGGTGCCGTGGGTCCGCCAGCACCTCGGCGGCCGGGCCGTGCTCGACGATGCGACCGAGATACATCACGGCGACCTCGTCGGCGATGTACTCGACCACGGACAGGTCGTGCGTGATGAACAGGTACGCCAACCCCAGTTCGCGCCGGAGCTCCCCCAGCAGGTTCAGGATCGCGGCCTGCACGGACACGTCGAGGGCGCTCGTGGGCTCGTCGAAGACGATGAATCGCGGCTCGACAGCAAGCGCGCGAGCGATGGCAATACGTTGCCTCTGCCCGCCCGAGAATTCGTGCGGATAGCGCTCCATCATGTCCGGATCGAGCCCGGTCTGCTCCAGCACGACGCGGATGCGCTCCGTGCGTTCGGGTCGAGTCGCGCCGCCTCTGCCCTGGGCGAGCATGCCTTCCTCGACGATCTCGCGGACCATCATGCGCGGGTCCAGCGACGAGTACGGGTCCTGGAAGACCATCTGCATGTCGCCGCGTGTGCGGTTCAGCTCGCGGGCGCCGAGGGAGGCGATGTCCACGCCGGCCATCTGGACACGGCCTTCGGTCGGCGGGATCAGCCTTAGCATGCCCTTCCCGAGAGTCGTCTTGCCGCAGCCCGATTCCCCGACCACGGCCAACGTCCGGCCCGCGCGGACATCGAGCGAGACGCCGTCGACGGCGCGCACGTGTCCGACGACGCGGCGCAGGACGCCCTTGCGGATGGGGAAGTGGACGCGCATGTCTCGCACGGTCACGACGGCGTCGGAGCGCTCGCCCGTAGCGCTCTCGGCTACGGGCGCCGCGTCCACGGCCGGCTGGGTCGGCGCCCTCACATCTTCGGCGAACAGGTGGCAATCGGCGACGTGCGCGGCTGCGGTCTCGTGGGCGTCCGGGTACCGGTCGCGACACACATCCATCACGTGTGGGCACCTGTCGGCGAAACGGCAGCCGTCGGGGTATTCCGTCGCGGAAGGAACCCGGCCTTCGATAGCTGCCAGCGTCGTCCCGCGCTTGCCGCGCGATGGCAACGACCGGAGCAACGCCTGCGTGTAGGGGTGCGACGGTTGCGCGAACAGGGCCTCCGCGGACGCGCGCTCGACGACCCGGCCGGCGTACATCACGGCCACCGTATCCGCGTGGCCGCGCACCACGCCCAAGTCGTGCGTGATGAGGACGACGGCCATGCCCATATCCGCCTGTAGCTCGGCGATGAGGTCGAGTATCTGTGCCTGCACCGTGACGTCGAGCGCAGTCGTGGGCTCGTCGGCGATGAGGATCTCGGGGCGACACGAGAGCGCCATGGCGATCATGACGCGCTGCTTCATGCCGCCGGAAAGCTGGTGGGGGTACTCAGTGAGACGCTGCTCAGGTTCGGGAATGCGTACGCGGCGGATCAGCTCGACGGCTTCCGCCCGGGCCTCGGTCTTCGTCGCGGCGGAGTGGCGGCGGATCGCCTCGACGAGTTGGAAGCCCACGGTGAACGTCGGATTCAGGGACGTCATCGGGTCCTGGAAGATCATCGAGACGCGGGCGCCGCGGATTTCGCGCTTGCGNNTCTCGGGCAGNGACGTCACCTCNGTGTCGCCGACCCATANCTCGCCGCCNGCGTGGTANCCGGCCGGNTGCGCNACCAACTGCATGANGCTCAGNGCGGTNACGGACTTNCCGCANCCNGACTCGCCGACNAGNGCGAANGTCTCGCCNGGCGAGACGTCGAACGACACGCCGTCGACCGCGCGCGCGATTCCCTGGGGCGTGCGGAAGTACGTCTTGAGGTCCCGGACGCTGAGGACGGCGGCTTGACGCTCGCGCATTAGTCCGTCCCCAGCTTGTGTTCGAGGAGCATACTCTCGGCCCACGAGACGACATCGGCGGCGATCGCCACCAGCTCGGCGTGCTCCTCGCCGGTGACGGGTTCCTGCGGCCACGGGTATCTGGCCGTGGCGTACACGGTGAGTCGCCCCGCGCGCCGAACGCGTGTCGGTACGTCTACGCCTTCGGCGCCTATCAGCTCCACAAGCGCCTCCACACTGTGCGTGCGGGGGAAGCTGCCGCACAGGTGGAGCAGGATTGCCTTCAAGGCCTTCTCGGCGGCCTGGTGGGCGTCGGTACACGCGTCCTCAATGTAACCGCCCTGCACGACCACGCGCGCTCGTGCGAGGCTGCCACGAGCGCGGCTCAGCCACTCCCGCGGGTCGTCGGGTGGCAGCCTATTCTGCAAGGTACACCACGGTTCCGTCCCGCAACGCTGGTCGGTAGATGAGCGCGGGACTGTTCCCGTATCTGTCGATATCGTCCGGGGTTGCCACCACGACATCCACAGCCTGACCCACGCCGACCATTCGCTCGTGGATGTCTTCCGCCAGATGCCGGCGGTGGGCCCCCGCCTTGATAACCAGTAGGTCGACGTCGCTGTCCGACCCCATCTCACCCCGCGCGGCGGACCCAAACATGACGATGCGCTCTGGGTCGGCGACCTCAACGATGCGGCGGATTATCTCTTGGAGCTTGTCTGGATCCACCCGGCCGCCCTGGCGCATCATCACGGTCCCCTACCCGGTGCGTAACCTGGGATCTAGCGCGTCGCGCACGGCGTCGCCAAAGATGTTCGCGGGCAGCACCAGCCCGAACATGAACGCGAACGCCGCCACGAGATTCCACCATATCACGGGCTCGCGCGAAAGCTCGAATCGCGCGTCGTTTATCATGGCTCCCCAACTCGCCGTGCCGGGGCCGACGCCGATGTTGAGATAGCTCAGGAGCGCCTCCGATAGCACGAGCCCGCTGAACCGCAGCACGGAGGAAANGAGCACGATGTGCATGACGTTCGGNGCCACGTGGCGGAGGACGATCCGCCATCCCGATACGCCCAGGCATCGCGCTGCCTGCACGAACTCCTGCTCGCGGACCTTCAGCGTCTCGCCCCGGATCACGCGACAGAGGCCGGNCCAGCTCGTGACCGCCATGATGAACGATAGCTGGAACAGACCGCGCCCGAAGATCAGCATGAACGCCGCGATGATCAGGACGCTCGGGATCGACGCGAGCGTCGTGTAGACGTACGTGATGACGTCGTCGACGCGCTTGCCGGAGTACCCAGCCACAGCTCCGAAGAACAGCGCGAACGGGATGACGAGGAGCGTCGTGANCCCGCCGATGATGAGCGCCGTTCGCGATCCCTTGAGCGCCTTCCATAGGACATCGTCGCCGACCTTGTCCGTGCCCAACGGGTGTCGCCCGGGATGGACGAGGGCGGGACGCTCCCGCGTGGTCGTGCCGTCGTCGTGNCGGACGGTCTCGCGCCCGAACGCGGTCGAGGCCATCGGCGCGGAGAACGTCCGCTCCGCTCGCGCCGACAGGCCGATCGTCGCGGCGTCGAGGCGGTCCAGCAACGTGCGTCCGCCCGGCTGCAGGACGCGCTCGCCGTCGGCGTCCATCTGTGGTTGGCCGTCCGCGCCGACGAAAGGGTCGCGCCACGCGACNCTGTCCAGCAGACCAACGGCNGCGTAGNCGCAGAGGATGGCGAAGCAGACGACCGCGCGTTTGCGCTGTAGGACACGACGTGTCGCCTCGCGCCAATACGTCCGACGCGACGCCTTCCACGCCAGGAATGCGACGAGCGCCACGGTAAGCAACGTGATGACGTTGCCGACGGCGTATCGCCACTCCGCCCACGCTTCGCCGAAGGTCTCCATCCCCGCTACTCCAGCCTGACGCGAGGGTCGACGAGCGTGTAGCTCACGTCGGTGAGGATGAGCCCCACGATGTACATGACGGAGCCGATGAACACCATCGAGCGCACGATGGCGAAATCCTGCGCCTGGATCGCCTCGATGGTGTAGCTACCGAGCCCCGGTATGGCGAAGAAATTCTCCAGGAGCAGGCTGCCCATGAACAGGAATGGGATGCTCATCACGACGGTGGTGAGGATGGGGATCATCGCGTTCTTGAGGGCGTGGACGAACAGGACACGCGCCTCGCTCAATCCCTTCGCCCTCGCCGTGCGGACGTAATCACGGCCGATCTCCTCCAGGAACAGCGTGCGGTAGTAACGCACGCCGCCCCCGACGGAACCCAGTATCCCGATGACGACAGGCAGCACTACGAACTTGAGCCCGTGCACGCCCGTGTCGTAGCCGGAGATGGGGTACAGCCGCCACATCCTGCCCAGCACGTACTGCGCGCCGATGATGTAGAAGAGCAGCGACACCGACATCATCACGACGCAGAGGATCACGCCCCACGTGTCCAGGTACGTCCCGCGATAGAAGGCGACGACCATGGCGAAGAACACGTTCACGAGGACGCTCGCGAAGAACATCGGCGTCGTTATCATGAGGCTTGGGCCCATGCGACGCCGTATCTCGCGCGTGATCGAACGCCGCGCCTGATCCGAGGCGCCGAAGTCGAACCAGAAAAGAGGCAGCGTCTTCCGGGCGAATATCGTGTCCGTGACTTTGCCGAGCCCGGGCGCGTCGCCGTTCCACAGGCGCGGGACGTCGTAGCCGCGTTCTGCCAGCCAACCGGCAATATCCTCGTCGGTGGCGCTTTTCTCGCCGAGGATCTGGAGGGCCATGTGCTCCGGCGAACTGAGTCCGAAGAACAGCAGAAACGTGATGAGGTTCACCCCGAGCAGTATCGGGATTGCGTAGAGCGTCCTGCGGACGATGTATTGGAGCATCTAGACGCCCCGGTTTCGTCTGCGGATCGTCCACACGGCGGGAAGCGAACCCAGCGCCAGGATCGCGAATCCGGCGGCCACTGGGCCGTAGCGTGGACGGTTCCAACCGCGCCGCCGCCGTGCGCGGGCGTCGGTGTCGATTCGTCGGTATTTCATGTCGTTATTGGCGACGAGCGGAGGCGTCGAGTTCGTCACCCACGAGTGGTACAGGGAGAAGTCGACCGGGTGGATGCCCCATAGCCACGGAGCGTCGTGCTGGAGGACGGCCGTCATCTCATTGATGAGACGCATCCGCCGGGGAGAATTCGGCATGCTCTCCATCCTGGCGAAAAGCTCGTTGAACTCGGGGCTGTCGTAGTTCGCGGAGTTGGGGCCGGCGTGGTTCGCCTTGCCGTTGGGGCCGTAGAGCAGGAAGAGGAAGTTCTCGGGGTCTGGGTAGTCGGCGAGCCAACCCCACGAGATGAGCTGGAAGTTCCCGCCTCGCACCTTGTCCTGGAACCGACTGTAGTCGGTCGTGCGATTCTCGACGACGACCCCGATGGCCTCCAGCTTCTTGGTCAGCCACCGGATGCGCGTGCGTGCGCCGGCTCCCGTCCAGGCGTTGTCGAAGCCGATCGTGAGGGGCTTGCCGTCGGGGCCGATGCCGCCGGGGTAGCCCGCCTCGGCCAGCAGGCGCCGCGCGGCATCGAGTGGTTTTCGGGCCGGCTCGCCACGCGCTTCGTCCCATTCGTAGACGTAGGCGTTCATGCGTTCGCGCCCGTCCCGTGAGCCGAATATGCCGGGAGGCACGGGACCGTGCGCGGAGATGCCGCGGCCGTTGCGGAAGATGGCGGTGTTTTCCTCGATGTCGACCGCGATTGAGATCGCCTGCCGCAGCTTGGCGCGTTCCTCGGAGTAGCCCCCGACTACGGGGTCGAGCATGTTGAAGGCGTAGTAGTAGGTGGATGTCGCGACGGCCGTGTCCAGGCGGATGTCGCGGTCGCGCATAAACGGGGAGAGGGTCGCGCCGGTCCCGCCCTCGATCTGTATCGCGCGGTCGAAGCTGTCCTCCGGCACGCCCGACGCGTCGTAGTAGCCCTGGAGGAACTTGTTCCACCGCGGAAGGCTTTCCTTCTCCAACGAATAGGCGACGCGACCTATGAACGGCAACGCGGCGCCGGTGTCGGGGTGCGCAACCCCACCGTCCGCGGCGGGGAAGCGTTCGTCGCGGTAACGCTGATTCCTTGCCAGGGCGATCTTCGTGTTCGGGTCGTAGCGCTCCATGCGGTATGCGCCGGTGCCGACGGGGAACCGGTCGAGTGTGAGGCCGCGCCGTATCAGCGGGGCCTGATCGTAGAAGTCCACCGCCTCGCGGGGCATCGGCGAGAAGAACGGCATGGCGAGCCAGTAGAGCATCTGCGGGTACTTGCGCGTGAGCGTGATCCGATAGGTGTGCCGATCCACGACCTCGACGCCCGGGAACGGGATGGCTAGGTAGTCCATGGTGATAGGGTCCTCGCGCTCGTCTCGGGCAACATCATAGCCGCCGCCCGAGCGCTGCTTCCTGCGCTCACGCTCCGTGTCCAGCCGTTCCTGCACGGCGACGCGGTACTCCGACATGCCGAGGATGTAGTTCTCGAGGATGCTGTATATCGGGCAGTTGAGGCGTGGGTCCGCGAGGCGGCACACCTGGAGCGCGTAGTCGTCGGCGGTCAGTTCGCGGGAGCCCACGCTTGGCAGATCGGCGATCTCATCGACGTCGGCGACGCGGTCGTCCGTGATGTCGCCGTACACCAGAGCGCCGGCGTCGTCGCGCGCGAAACAGGGGTGTTCGCCGTACATCGTGCCGGGCTTCAGGCGCAGCTCGTACA
>NYZG01000033.1 GCA_002687025.1 Candidatus Poribacteria bacterium | reverse complement strand
AAGTCTACGCCGCCGTTTCCTACTTACACACCTTCTGAGGCTACCTCGCGCGCTACTCGTCGCGCCCGTTCTTCAGAGACGGCGGTGGCAGGCGGTGCTGGTCGTCGAGAGCGAGCATTATGTCGGCCATGGTCTCCCGCATCGACGCCAATTCCTCGAGCACCGTCGCGAACTCCGCGTTCCGCTCCTCGTCGGACAGCGCTTTTACCTTCGCCTTCCGGTAGTCGAAGTAACTCTTGAACAGTGCTGTCACCGTGATGCAGACGATCGCGGTAGTGAGGAAATCCATCCGACTTGCCCTGCTCCGCTAGCCTATTCGTCTTCCTTGAGCGCGAGATGGAGAGCGTCGGTGATCTCATCCCGCCGAACCGGGTCCAGTATCTTGCACCGGTTCTCGTCGGTGACGTAGAACACGTCCACTGCCCGATACGCCTCGGTCGATATCTTCGCCAACGAAATGTCGAGGCCCATGTCTCCGAGGCGCCGCGCCACGGCATAGAGTAAACCAACACGGTCCGGAGCCCCAACGTCGATGATCGTGTAGTCGGCGGAATCGTCGTTGTGGATGCGGACAAGGGGAGGCATCGGCGCCGTTCGCGCGGTTCGCCGTGCCTTGTCGCCGCGCGCGCTGACGGTCTTCTCGGCCAGCAGTTCCTCGATGGTCGTTGCGCCTTGGGCAACCTGAGCGATCAGGTCGCCCAGCTCGCTCGCGCGGTTCGGATTGACGCTCCTGCCCGAAACGGCATGGCTGATGTGGAAGGTGTCTACGGCGATGCTGTCGCTACGCGTGTTCAGGTCGGCTGAAAGGATGTTGACGTCGGCGGCGGCGAGTATCCCCGCGATCCGCGCGAACACCCCCACACGGTCGGGGGCAGCGAAGACGGCCGACGAATAGTTCTCCGAGGTGTCGAATATCTGCAGGCTGCAGTGCTGGTCGTCCCCCAGCTCGGAGACGGCCCGGACCTGGGCGACGATCTCCTCAGGGGCGAAGAATCCCATCCGTTGGTCGCCCATGCGCTCGAAGTGCTCACGGACGCGCTCCGTCCACGCCGAACCCAGTATGTCGATCACGTTAGACCGCAGCCCCTCGAGCGTCTCCCGCCCGGTGACGAATTCGCCGCGGAATCTGCCGTCGACGCGGGTGAACAGCTTGAGCATCAGCTGCGCGGTCCAGTCGGTCCAGAGCTCGGGATTGACCGCCCGGATGTCCGCATATGTCAGCAGATAGAGCATCCGGGCGCGCTTCATCGACTCGACCTGCGCCCCAAAGCGCTCGATGACATCCGGGTCGTCGAGGTCGCGGCGCTGCGCGGTGTGGGACATCAGGTGGTGCTGCTCGTACAGGAACCGGATGTCGTCGCGTTGTTCGGCTGTCAGCGTCGGGAACCGGTCCAGGGCGGCCATGCATAGGGGTCTGCCGCGGTCGATGTGCTCGCCTTCGGTGGGCACGCCCTTGCCGATGTCGTGCAGCAGCATGCCCATCCTCAGGGCGATGCGGTCGTCCCGACTCAGCGCCTCGTACGCCTCGACGAGCGTGTCTGATGTGTGGGCGTCGGCGATCTTGGAAGTGTCGAGGGCGCCCACGCCGAAGAGCGTGTGCTCGTCCACCGTGTACNTGTGATACAGGTCGTAGCGGACGAGCGAGCGAAGCCCCGCGAACTCCGGGATGAAGGCCGTCAACACGCCGAGCTCGTGCATTTCGCGTACGACCGGACCGAGGTTGTCTTCCTCGCCCAGCAGATCGAGGAAGTCCTCGTGGGCGCTTCCATTGGCGCTGATCGACGCCTCGATCGCGGGCAACTCCTCGACGATCTGCCGACGCGTCGCGACACCCAGCCGCAGCCCCATCTGAACCCGCCTGCGGAACAGATCGAGGAGCAGAGCCGAGGCGGAGCCGTCACGCACCGAACGCGACAGCGCGCGGGGAGTCAGTCTCAGGCGGTCGCGGAGCGTGATGATGTTGTCGGTGACACTGGTGGACTGCACGCGGTCCAGAAACTTGCGCAGGCTGGTGCCTTCCCACCGGCTCTGCATGATGACGATGCGCGCGCACTCGTGGATCCAGTGGGCGTGTCGGTAGTAGTCGCTCATCAGCTGTTCTTCGGCCAGGCGGCGGCCGATGTCCTCGTAGCCGAGTTGCTTTGCCACACGCTCCTGCATGTCGAAGCTGAGGGTGTCGGCCCGCCGCTGTGCGAGGTAGTGCAACTCGTTCCGCNCACGCCAGATGAAGTCCAACGCCGCGTCGTAGTCGTCGACGGCGGAATCCGGGACGAGATCGTGCTGCGCGAGGTCTCCGAGTTCCCACACCCCGAACCGCGTGCGCGCCACCCACCGGCTGACGTGGACGTCCCTGAGACCGCCGACGCCCTCTTTCAGGTTCGGCTCCTGCACGTACACCGACGCCCTCGGATCGCCCGTCTCCAGCGCCCAATCGTCGATCTTCTCGGCGATGAACTTGCGCACGCCGCGGCGCATGGCGCGCGTCTTCACCTCGTGCTCGTAGCGCCTGTAGAACGAAGCGTTTCCGACGACCAGGCGACCCTCGAGCATGGCCGTGCGCGAGTCCATATCCGCCTGCGCGGCGGCGCGGCATTCCCCGACTGTGCGCACGCCGTGACCCACCTCGAAGCCGACGTCCCATAGCATCGTGATCAGGCGCGACGCGAACGCCTCCAAGTTCGTGCCGCGGCGTCTCCTCGGATCGTGTAGCAGGAGGAGGTCGAGATCCGAATACGGGTTCAGTTCCTCACGCCCGTATCCCCCGAGTGCGACGACGGCGAGCGCGGCGTCGGGGTCCACTTCGCCCTCATCGCGCGCACGGGCGTGTATACGCCGGATGACGGTATCCGCGAGATTGGTGTGCTGCAGCATGATCTCACGACTCGCCACGGGCGCTTCGGCCCCGCGGTAGCGGTGACGCGTCATGATGCGGTCGCGCTCGGTGTCGATGAATTCCCGCAGCGCGACGATGTCGTCGTTCATTCTTCGGCGGTCTCCTGCCCGTCNGTCTTCGCGCGTATCCGCTGCCGCAGCTCTTCTATCTGTGGATGATTCGGCTGGCTCGCGGCGGCTCTGTCGACATATGCGAGCGCGGCCTCCCAATCGCCCCTGTCCGCGTATATCTCCGCGATCGCGTACAGCGCCCCGACATGGGCGGAGTCCACGCGCAGGACGCGCTCGAATGATGCGAGCGCGGGCTCGGGCCGGTCCTGGTATACGTCCGTGACGCCATGTAGATAGTGTATCTCCGCGTCGTCCGGCCGTTCGGCGAGGACNGTCTNGAAGTGCTTCCCTGCGCGGGCGGCCAGGTCTGTCTCCTCGACACGTAGGCGGCGCATCGCGGTCGATCCCGCCACGGCCACGTCGAGGTGCGCGTCGACACGCTCCGCCTCGCGTACGAGCAGCATCGCGCGCATTTCCGCGATGTCGGTGGTCGTGGGCAGCACCGCGCCGCGGAGGGCGTAGAGCAGGATGGCGATCGCCGGNACNGCGNCCACGAGCGCNCGNGTGGTNTNGAGCGTGNCGGCGTANCTCATNTCCTCGGGATGNCCCTGGATCGCGCCCATGCAGAACGTCACCCGTCGTTCGATCGACGGATGCGTCCGCGTCCACTCGAAGATGCGGCGCATGCGCGTGGGTAGGGAGTGTAGGGCCGCGAGCTTGGTCAGCGCTCGTGGGAACGCCTCGGGGTCACGTATGTTCCGCACGGCGAACAGGTCCGCCTGCCGCTCCAACCGCCGGGATACGAACCCCAGCAACAGGACGAAGTAGAGATAGAAGAACGACGCAATCAGCAGTATGGGACCAAGCACGCCCTCCGTGACGATGGACGGAAGGACGGTGCGCAACGCCCCGAACAGGAGAACATACGCGCCGAAGTACGTGAACGAGAAGAGCAGGTACACCCACAGGTGTCGGTGCTTGATGTGCCCAAGCTCGTGAGCGAGGACGCCCTCGGCCTCATCGTCATCGAGCTGGTGCAGCAGCCAGTCCGTGACGAATATCTCGCGCCCATTGGGGATGAGCCCGGCGACGGCGGCGTTCGCGATACGCACNCCGCGCGTGTACCAGACGGATATCTGACGATAGCGAATGCCTTCTCGACGCGCGATGGCCTCCACGCGCGCGTTTATCGACAGGTCGCCGAGGCGACGCGTGCGCCACAGGAGGCGCAGTAGCTTCGGCGCGAACATGTACGCCACGATCACCAAAGACAGCGGCAGGAGATACCCGAGCCACGGCTGAGATACGGCCAGCAGACGGATTTCAATCGGGGCGAATTCGAACAGGTCCGTCAGCATGACGTAGATCAGGACGGGAGCGAGCGGGATGATGGCGACCTTCGACTGCAGCAGGAGGAAACGCGACCGGTGGCCTGCGTCCCGGCGTTGGACCTCGTGGGTCGCCAGGCGAGACGCCAGCATGCCGATGACGAGCGGGACAAGCGCCAAGACGCGCCGGAGGCCCGACATGCCGACGAACGCCAGGTGGCCGTCCACGATATCCGCCAGCCGACCGAAGACGACGTGGGCGACGAACGCGCCCACGAGCAGCATCTCGGTGAGCACGACGAGACGACGGGTCCACTGGATCGCTCGCTCGCGCCGATCCTCGTCGCCGACAACGCGCCTCCGCACGAGGACGCCGACGACAACCAGCCAAGCCGGCGGCGCCCACATGGTGACCAGAAACCCAGCTAGGCGTAACCCGGCGTGCTCCGGAAGAGCTCCCGAGCCCTCGACGGAGAACAGAGCGACGAGCGCCACGATGAGCGGAACGCTGAAATAGACCATGATTCGTCGGGGACACAGGAACGGAGCCGGGCGTGAGATTAGTATCCCACACGGCGAGAATCCGGGACAAGCCGGGCAGGGAGAGGGATTGCGCGCGATCCCCTCGAATCCTCGCCGCCCATCGAGGGTTGGAACGAGCGGGGCCGGCCGCGCGTTATCTCGGCCTATGCGCTTGACCTCGCCGTGATGTCGGTCGCACAGAGAGATGGGCATCTCCCGCCGAACCCAAAGGGCCGTGCAACGCCGATGAAGGTCGTACTCGCCGAGAAGCCGTCCGTCGGCCGCGACATCGCGGCGTGCCTTGGGTGCCGTACGCGTCATGACGGGTATCTCGAGGGGGCCGGCTACCAGGTCACCTGGGCGTTCGGGCACTTGTTCACGCTCAAGGAGCCCGGCGAATACGACCCGGCCTTCAAGAAGTGGTCCCTCGACACGCTCCCGATCGTCCCGGATCGGTTCGAGCTGAAGACGACGCAGGGGAAAGGCATCGCGAAGCAGTTCGCGACTATCAGGCGCCTGTTCAAGGCCGCTGACGAGATCATCTGTGCGACCGACGCGGGACGCGAGGGCGAGCTCATCTTCCGCCGCGCGCTCCATATGAGCGGGTGCGCGAGGAAGCCCGTGCGACGCCTGTGGCTGAGCTCCCTGACCGACGACGCGATCCGCGCCGCCTTCCGAAGCCTGCGCCCGTTATCCGACTACGACCATCTCTACGCCGCCGCGCGATGCCGGAGCGAGGCGGACTGGATCGTCGGCCTGAACGCCACGCGCAGCTTCACCGTTCGTCACGGACGCGAGAGCGGCGTGTTGTGGAGCGTCGGTCGCGTGCAGACGCCGGTGCTCGCGATGATCGTCGAGCGGGACGACACGATCCGGAGCTTTCGCCCTGAGCCGTTCTGGGAGGTGATGACGCGCTACCGCGACGTGCTGTTCCGCTACGCGAAGGGACGTCTCCCGGAGGAATCGCAAGCGGACGACATCCTGAAACGCGTGGTCGGACACCCGTTCGCCATCACGGGCGTGGACGCGCGGGAGCGTCGGCAGCCGCCACCCCTGCTGCACGATCTCACGGAACTGCAGCGGGAGATGAACCGCAGGCACGGCCTCTCCGCATCGGCGACGCTGAAGGCAGCGCAGTCGCTGTACGAGGCGAAGCTGATAACGTACCCGCGCACCGACTCGCGCTACCTGAGCAACGACATGAAGCCGGCCGTTCGCAAGGCGCTGGAGCGGCTCCGCGATCTCAAGCCAGACGAGATCGGCCGGCTGAACACGGCCTCCCTGACCTACACGCGTCGAATCGTGAACGACGCGAAGGTGACCGACCACCACGCCATCATCCCCACGGGCAAGGCGCCGGGCGCGCTGGAGTCGGCTGCGCGGAAGGTGTTCGACGCGGTCCTAACGCGGCTGATAGCCGTCTTCTATCCGGCGTGCGTCAAGGAAATAACCACGGTGGATGGCGTGTCCAACGGCGTGGCGTTCCAGGCTGAGGGCGCGCGCGTGCTGGACGCCGGGTGGACGGTTCTCTACCCGGCCGCGCCGGGAGGCGGCGAGAACCAGGACGAGCAGGAGCTGCCGCGGTTCACGCCGGGCGAGAGCGGCCCGCACGAGCCGTTCGTTAGGAAGGGCGAAACGAAGCCTCCGCCTGCGTTCACGGAGAATTCCCTACTAGGCGCGATGGAAACCGCGGGGAAGTTCGTGGACGAGGAGGAACTGAAGGAGGCCCTGAAGGAGAAGGGCCTGGGGACCCCCGCGACTCGCGCCGACATCATCGAGACGCTGCTGAAGCGCGGATACGTGGGGCGCGCGGGGAAGACGCTGTCGGCGACCGACCTGGGTCGTTACCTCATCGCGCTGATCCACGAGCCGAGCCTCAAGTCGCCCGAACTCACCGGCGAATGGGAAGGACGCCTGCGCGAGATGGAGGGCGGCCGATGGGACCCCGCGCGGTTCCAGCAGGACGTCGTGGATTACACGCGCCGCATCGTCGGGTCGGGGGCCGATGCTCCCGTCGACGACGGGCGTCTGGGCGACTGCCCCAAGTGCGGGAAGCACGTCATCGAGGGCAAGCGCGGGTACGGGTGTTCCGCGTGGCAGGAGGGGTGCGGATTCGTTCTCTGGCGGGACCACGAAGGACTGACGCTCACGGAGGAGCAGGCCCGGGAGCTGTTGCAGCGACGTCTACTCACCGACCCGGTCACTATGCCGGATGGTCGGAGCGTCGTGCTGTATCTCTCGCAGACGGGTGCGGTGATGGACATCGCGCCACCGAACGCGTCCGGCCAGGGAGGGAGAGCGAAGCGGCGCGCGCTCGGCCGCTCCGGGAGCAAGGGAGGCCGTCGAGGCAGCGGGGCCACAACGGCGAAAGCGGGCGGCGACGCGACGGTCGGAGAGTGTCCTCTTTGCCGTAGCGCGGTCGTCGAGCGTCCCAAGTCGTACTCCTGCTCGCAGGCGAGCTGCGACCTCGTCGTGTGGAAGACGGTCGCGAAGAAGCGCATCAGCGTCACCATGGCCCGCGCGCTCCTGATGAAGGGCCGGACTTCCGTCCTCAAGGGGTTCAAGTCGAAGCGCGGCAAGTCGTTCGACGCGCGTCTGGTCCTCAAGGGCGGCAAGGTGGAGATGGAGTTCGACTCGTAGTCCGGCGCCGTCCGGGGCCGGGCATCTCTCGAAGCGGCCGCGGCGTACGACCCGGCCGCGGGAGCCTGCCGCACGGCGCGGCTGGGGTAAGGAGGAGACATGGCGTCGTTCCACGACCTATCGCAGGACGATCAGGTCGAGCGGCTGCGTGACGTCGCCGTTGCTGCCCTCGACGCATACTCGCTGACCGGCGCGCGGCTTGAGTTCGTCGAGTACTCGAACAACCTGTTCTTCCGCGTCGATGCGCAGGAGGGGCGCTACGCGTTGCGCGTGTGTCGCGCCGGCTTCGACCTGGGCGATCTCCGTCGAGAGACGCACTGGCTCGCGGCGCTAGGCAGTGACACGGACCTCGCGGTCGCCGCCGTCCTGGCGGCGGATGACGGCTCGCTGTACGTCGAAGCCGGCGCGCCCGGTGTGCCGGAGCCGCGCTACTGCGTCCTGTTCCGATGGCTTGAGGGTCGGCATCTGAGTGACGAGCTCACTCCGGCGCATCTGCATAGCCTGGGCAAGTACGTGGGGACGCTGCATCTCCACTCCGAGACCTACCGACCGCCGGAGGAACTGCTCTCCGAAGTCTGGACGGGTGATACGCTGGCCGAGGACTTTCCGCTGGAGCCTTTCGAAGCGGTCTACGGCGCCAGCGACATCACGGTGATCGCCGGTGCGGTGCGGCGCGCGGGCGAGACGATGCAGGCGATCGGGGTTGGGCGGAAGGAGTGCGGCCTGATACACACCGACCTCCACCAGATGAACTACATGTTCGACGGCGTCCACGCGCGGGCAATCGACTTCGAGGCGCCGTCGCGGATGTGCTACCTGTACGACATCGCAGTGACGCTCGCTTACCTCCGCGACATGCCTATGCCCATGACGTATGAGGTACCTCGTACGCTGTACGACGCGCTCGCCGGCGCGTACTACGAAGGCTACGCCGAGGCGCGCGCCCTCCCCGAGCAGTACGCGGAGCGCGTCGAGATACTCAAGACCCTGAAGCTGCTGAGCGTCGCACAGTGGATTGCGTCGTCGCCGAACATCCGACGCATGGCATGGACTGAGCGATACGTCCGCGAACTGCCCGGAATACTGCGCCGCCTCCTCGACGGCTGAGCCGTTGCGACAGGGCGCGGCTAGACCGACCGCATCCACGAGCCGATGCCGCGGTGGCTATTCCTCAGGCCCAGCAAGCGGCGGGGGCGGATCGGCGTCGCCGAGCGCGTGTATCGCCAGCGTGACTTCCGCAACCTGCTCCTGCAGCGCGGCGATGTCGCGCCGCATCGCCTCCAGCTCCTCCTGAGCCGCGCCGCGCACCCGCTTGGGTCGCTTCGTGTAATGCTCCTCCATGTAGTAGATCCACGCCCCACCCAACACGACCACCAGCACGCTCAGGAAGACCCACATTCCCCACATGCACACCTCCCGTCCCCTGGGCCGATCCGCTCCGCGCGAGGAGGCGCGCGCGCTCGGCCGCATGTCATCATACTACCGATTCCGAGCGCCACCACCGGCCGACCACTGACCCGAACGCCCCGTGACCGCGAAACTCGTGTAAACATCCGGCCTCTCGCTTGTCTGGACAGCCGATGGACCGCAGCAACCTTGACCGCGAATCGAGCGCGTTCGATCGCGCCGTGTTGCGCGAGATCGACACGATCCGCGCGATCGGCCGCGAACGTCTGCGCAGCCGTGACGAGGTGGACGACTTCGCTCAGGAGGTCGTGCTGCGCGCCTATGCCTACCGCAACCAGGCACGCGACATCGACCGACTCGGCGCATGGGTGCGCGCTATCGCGCGAAACACGTCGCGCAACTGGAACGCCCGGCGGCGACCGACGCTTTGCGCCGCGCTGCCCGACGTGAGCGATCCGGGCGCGTCGCCGTCGCATCTCGTGGAGGACGAGGAGCACTGGGCGCGCCTTCTCGACGCCCTGAACGCTCTCGATGAGACGGACCGCGCGATGCTAATCGCTCACGTGGTCGAGGAGGCCCCTTACGCGACGCTGATGGAGCGGCACGGGATGTCGCGGTCGGCAGTCGGGGTGCGGCTGCATCGGGCGCGTAAGCGGCTGCGGCGCCGCATTGGGACGGCGATAGCGGGAGCAAGCGCCCTGTTCGGGCGGTGGGAACGCGACGCATTCGGAGTGACACTAGCGATGAAGACGAAATGGGCGGTGGGTATCGCGGCAGGTCTGCTTGCAGGCGTTCTGACATTCGGTGGCGTCTGGTACATGACGGACGTCGCAGGCGGTACGCCGACGGGGGATAGCGCTGGGAGCGGAGGCGCCGACCCGACCGGCGCGGACGACGTCGCCGGCGCCGCGCGAACGCGTTCGGCCGCTCCGTCGGGCGCGCGCCCAACCCGCGTGTCCGGGCCCGACGCGGCGGTCGCGAACGTCACGGCGCCTGACACCGCGACGACCTCGGCAGATGCAGTCGCATCGGCCGGATCGAGCGCGGCAGGATCACGCGCGACGAATCCGCCCAACGCCGAGGAACGGCGCAGCCGTCAACTGTACGATGAGTTCGCCCGCGTCTACCCCTTGTATCTCGACGCGATAGCGCGCTACACGCAGTCGATCGAG
Source organism: Candidatus Poribacteria bacterium (assembly GCA_002687025.1). Classification (GTDB taxonomy): domain Bacteria; phylum Poribacteria; class WGA-4E. Next base: position 4,320 of record NYZG01000033.1, on the reverse strand, counting down.
ACGCGCCCTAAGTTCCCCGGCGCCGATGCGCCCGAGGAGGATAAGCAAGCGTTCCGGCAGGCGTTTCGGGCGTACCGCACGAATGTCATGGACCCCATCGGGGGAGACATCCGTCGGTATGAGGCGGAGATACAGGAGCTTTTCCCCGCCGCGGTAACGGTTCGGGACGACCCGGAACGCGGCCGCGTGTGGTCCCTCGACCAGGACGTGGTGCGTCGCGCCGTCGGCGGCCGCCTGCCGCACGAGCCTGCCGGGGGCTGACCTCCTCACCGTGACCGACACATCAGTAGCCCAGTCGCGGCCCAACGCGCGGTCCCTTCCAACGCGCGATGGGACGGACCGTGCCTACCCGGGTGGCGCGTCGATTTCGCACGCTCACGTTCGCACGATATTCGATGTCATACTTGGCTCGGTTCTCCGTCCTCGTATGTGGCAGGGGCGAACTCATCCACGGCGACAGCGAATTGGTGCGGCGTGCATTGAGGCGCGAACCAGACGCCTTCGCAGGTCTCGCGCAGCGTTATGCGAGGAGTGTGCACGCGCTCGCGTACGCGCGCCTCCTCAGCCACGCCGATGCCGAGGATGTGACTCAGGACGCCTTCCTGCGAGCTTACGAGAAGCTCGGCCAACTGCGGGAGCCGGACAGGTTTGAGGGCTGGCTGCACCGAATCGCCCTCGCGTGCGCCAGGGATCTGTTGCGGCGCCGCGCGCGCGAGATCCCAACGGACGTGGAGGAGATGTTGAGAGACGTGCCTTCATCAGGGGCCACGCCCGAGGAAGCGGCCGAGCGCGGTGATCTCCGGTCACTCGCCCCACGAGCCCTGGGCACGCTGCCCGAATCCCTACGCGCTCCCCTCGTGATGCGCTGCATGGACAACGCGTCGTATGGCGCAATCGCTCGTCGGCTCCACATCTCGCCCAACGCCGCGGCGCAGAGGGTTGCGCGGGCCCGGACGCGCTTGCGCGAGTACCTGCGCAGGTCGATGCCGAGTCGCGATTGCGACGACCTCATGCGGGCCCTCTACGTCGTTCCGCCCTTCGCTACTCACGCCGTCCTCGAATTGTGCGACCAGATGGGACGTGATCCCACTCAGCAGGGCGACGGCGGGCGATCTGGAGCCGGCCGCGTGACATATGCGACCGTCGGGGGCGCGGTCGGAATTCTGGGTGTGCTATGCGCGATCTGGGTCAGCTTCGGCGCGTTCGACGGCAAGTCGACGGACGAAAGCATGCCCCGTCGGGCCGAGGCGACCACCCGCGATGCCGTGGCCGTGGAACTCATGGCTTCCACTCCCGCGGTGCGGCTGCTGCTTTCCCCCGGCACGACGTTGGACGGGTGGGCGCCAGCCATTCCGAGCCGGGACGCGTCCCTCCCGACGGCGGTGCGCGATGACGCAGGCGCCGGCGGACTGCGCGCGCGCGTGGCGAACGCATTCGGTGTGTATCGACCGTTGGCTCCCGCGACGGGTGAGATCACGTTGTCGGCCCGCGTCCTTCCGGCGAACCAGGATGCCGGAACGGACATCGGCTTCATGCTCGACGGCGGGACGGAAGCAGGCGAGCCGATCTCGCTGCTGCGCAAAGACTACCGCGGACAGTGGATGACGTCCGCGAGCGCGTCGGGCGACGCGCGCCGTGTGTATCCCGTGGCGGCCCGCCCATTGCGGGTCAAGCTGGTCTATCGCGCCTGGCGCGCCGGATATGACGTCTACATCGAGGATAGACCCTTCGCGTTGGACGTACAGCACGATCCGCGCTTCGCCGGGCGGGCCGTAACGGGCGTGTACCTGCGTAGCGGGCAGGGCGGCGTCGCGTCGCCGACGTACTTCGATAGCATCCGTGTGCAGGCGCGCGATGTGGCGGGCCGTCTTAGCCTGCCGTCGGCTACCCCTGCCGAGCGCCCCCCGAGTAGTACGATTGCCGTTACCGCAACAGATGTGCCTGGGCTAGACCTGGCGGACGCGGCGCCGGCGATCCGCGTGGCGCCCGGCGGCGAGATCGCAGGTACGGTCGACATTGAGGTGTTCAACGCTCACGGGTCGAACACCGAATTCCCGGTGATCGTCACGCCTACCTGGGGCGAGCATTCGACGTCCTGGCGAGAGGTCGCGCGGTCTGTGCGCCCCGGGTTCACGGAGCATCGCGCGCGCCTCTCCCTCGTGGCTCCGTCGCGGCCGGGGGTCTATCACGTCGTGTTCGTCGGGGCGCCGGAGACGACGGCTGAGCAGGTTGCGTCTGGCACTCATTGGCGCATCGGCGCGGCCGTCTGGAACAACCAGGCGGATGTCGCCGCGTGGTCCGCATCCCCGATGAACGCGGCGGCAAGAGGCGAGACGATCCAGCCGCCGTGGCTCTGCGCGGGCGCCGCCGGCAATCCGCCCGCGATCCGCTCGGCGCTCGGGCCTGCGGCGATTGCGATCACGGTCAGCGTGGTAGGGGAGCAGACAGTGACTGCGTCCGCCCGGTAGACCACTTGAACGTCAGCATGACGGTGCGCGGCGGGAGCTATTGGGAGTATATAGATGCGCGTCTCTTATATATGTATCGGACTGGCGACAGCGCTTCTGGGCGCCGCTACAGCCGCAGGTCAGAACGTCGGGCCGCGGATAGCCTACGCATCGAACGCCGACGGCGACTACGAAATCTACACCATCCAGAGCGACGGGACCGATCCGATTCAGCTAACGAGCAACGGCGACACCGACACAGCGCCCGCATGGTCGCCGGATCGGACGCGGATCGCGTTCCACTCCGATCGGTTCGGCGACGGCAACATCTGGATCATGGATGCAGAGGACGCGGACGGCGACGGCAACGGCGACAATCTGGTCCAGCTTACAACGGACACGGCGCCGGACGAAGAACCCCGAATCTCGCCCGACGGCGCGAGGATCATGTTCCAATCGCGACGTGACACACCAGGATCTTACGAGCTGTACGCCATGGACATCGATGGCTCCAACGTCGTACGACTCACGACCAGCGCGGTAGCGGACACGTCGGGCGGCTGGTCCCCGGACAGTTCGCGGATCGTGTGGTCGGCCGGGAACAACATCTGGGTAATGGACGCAATCGATGGCGACGGTGACGGAAACGGCGACAACGCGGAGCTGTGGTTGGGCGGCCACGTTGGCGCGCCCCGCTGGTCGTTCGATGGCTCCACACTCGTATACTCCAACTACGATGGAGACTGGGATATCTACCTGATGGGCCCAGGCGGCGCGAATGTGCGGCCGCTGACGGCGGGCCCAGCGGATGAGTGGGGCGACTTCTCGCCCAACGGGCGGCATGTCGTGTATGCGGACAACCAGGGCGGCAGTGGCGCGCACAACCTGTACGTCATTCCGACAGATGGGTCTGCGGCCGCCACGCAGATTACGAGCGATGGAACCGCCAGTCCGAGCGTCGCATGGGCCCCCTACGTTCCACGCGTCGCGGTAGGCGATGCCACGGGCCCGCCGGGAGGCTCGGTAGTCGTTCCTGTCACCGTGACGGAGTTGCGCGGGTGGGACGTGGTGGGGATGGCGCTGGAGCTTGTCTTCGATCCGGCCATCCTGACGCCGTCCGCCACGGACGCGGTGCTGCTTGGGGACGCCTTCGTCGACGCGGCGGAGTGGTACGTGGAGTACGGCGAAACGACTCCGGGCATCCTCACAATCGCGCTGGCGGGCGTTGCCGCTTCGGGCCCGGTTGATGCGGGCGTATTGGCGACCGTGCAGTTCGACGTGTCCGCGAGCGCTGGTGTAGGGACGCAGACGCCCCTTGCCCTGGCAGTCGCGGACCTGAACGAAGGCAGCGTGCCACGGGCCCTCGTTGACGGGTCGTACAGCTTCTTCGTGATGTACGGGGACGTCACCGGCAACGGCGCCGTGCGGCCGTACGATGCCGGTTGGATTCTGGAGTTCGTGGCAAGCCGCCTGATCGACGAGACCATCCCGCTCCCCATAGAGTATGAAACGCCGGCCTGGAGCACCGACCACGTCCCGCAGGACGTGGCGTGGGAGGTGGCGGACGTGTACAAGGGCGACGACCCCGCGACCGTGCCGCCCGACACGATAACCGCGATGGACGCTGTCACCATCTTGCAGCACGTCGTGGGCGCCGTCCCCGATCTGCCCTTCTCCCCACCTGCGTCGGCGCCGGCAATGCTCGCAACGACGCATCGGCTCGTCGGCTCGTCCGCCTCCGCGCGGCCTGGGACGGAAATCGTCGTGTCGCTCAGCGCCGAGGGCCTCCATGCCGGTGAACTTCGCCTGGACTTCGACCCGCGGGTCTTGCGGCTGAAGGGCGTTTCCGCAGGCTCCGCCGCGTCGACGGGTT
>NYZG01000032.1 GCA_002687025.1 Candidatus Poribacteria bacterium | reverse complement strand
GTTTCCTACTTACACACCTTCTGAGGCTACCTCTGTTCTGTTCAGTGGGCAGCGCACTACAGCATTACCCTCATCCCACCAGTTGATGGTCAGATAGCGCCGGGATCGGTGTTCTTCCGATAATCGGTATTCTGTCATCACGCCAGAAGCCGCTAAACGCCGGTGGTAGCGCGGATCTACGGGAACCTTGCCCACTTATCGTCCTGACGACGTCGGGAATCACGTCGGACTTGCGCTGAATCTTCGAAAGCCGATGATAAGGGTCGGCCAAATCCTGGCTTTCCTGCGCGTGAACTCGTCCGCGAACCGGCCATCGCTTCAATCCCCTGCCGCGATCCCGGTGAACCACGGACGCCTACTCAGCCCGCTGGCACCCGAATCGACGTTTATCGCCGACCCCGCCTACGCGGCGTGCGACCGGCTTCTCGGCCTGTGGGAGCGGGACGGCGCCGGGCCCCTCCGCGATCGGCGATGAGCACTTACGCAGCCATCGACCTCGTCAAGCTAGGGCGCGCGCACGAAGACGGGGACACCCGGACCCGCGCGCGGGCTCTGGCCGACCGCATTATCAGGCTGCGCGTCCCCGGCGGGTAGCGGACCTTGGCCGACGAGGAACGCTGATAGGCGAGGCTGTGCCGGTCAGGAGCGAACCGCACGCGTCTGTGCGCGGCAGCCTGAAGCGCGACAGGGGCAAGCAAAGCTCACCCCTGCGGACGCAAATGCCGTGACCGGACGCCTGGTCGGCTAGTGGCGCGCCGAGCCGACCATCTCCAGGTCGCGATATGCGAACGACTTCTCTACGCCCGCGTGGATCTCGCCGTCCACCTCGACGTATGGGTAGATCAGATAGTTCACGGGGCCGGCTTCCTGCGGCGGCGCCAGCGTGATGTCGCGACCGCGCGAGAAGTAGATGCGGTTCTCGTCGAGGTTGCCGTAGTAGTAGTCGGACATCTCCGGGTGTTTGCTCGCCTCGGAGCTGTCCACGGGAACCCAGCCGGAGCCGTCGATGTACAGCTCCGCCCAGCAGTGGTAGCCACCCACCGTGCCTTCGCGCTGCGTCGGTGGAATCGGGAAGCCTATCTCGAAAATCGCGGGTATCTTGGCCGCGCGCGCCATCCCGATGATGAGCGAATGGAAGTCCGTGCAGTTGCCGGTTTGGACATTGCAGGCGTAAACCGCGTCGCCCTGGCCCCAACCCTCGCCCGACTTGTCGTACGTCATCAGCTCGGTCACGTGGTCGTAGATCGCCCTCGCCCGCAGCGGAGCCTGCGTCCCTCGTGTAGCCTCGACCGACAACTCCGCGATCCGACCGGAGATCGGGACGAGCGAGTCCTCACGCAACAGCCGAGCGCGCAGCTCGTCGCCGACCTTCCCGCCGCCGGTCTCCCCCGCCACCTGCTCGCGCCGCACGACATCCACGGTCATCGTTACGGTGAACGCCTCGTCCGCGGCCGCCGCATCGATGTAGAGGACCGTGTTGCCGTATTCCGCTTCCACGTTCACCTCGGTGGCGAACGGCGACTCGACGCGCACATCGAGCACGTCCTGATACGCGTTCGACACCGGATAAGGCATCCACAGGCGCACGCTCTTCGCGCCTTCCGGGATGTCGTTGACGGTGGCCGTGTATGTGAACTCCAGGTGGCGCAGCCGCTCGGCGTGCGCGGCTTCCCCTAGCGCCAGCAAGACGCAAACCGCCGTGACCACGAAAACTCGTCGCATGTAGCTCTGCTCCGTTGTCGTTGCTTCTCGTCGCGTTCGGACCGGGTAGGGATGGTCCCGAGGCAGGATGCCCCGTGAATACTTACCTCTGTTGCTACCATTATAGGGCGAGATGCCGTCGGGCCTCAAACCCACGCGTCGATACTGGCTACAGAACCGACACGAGGAAGACGAAAAAGGCGTTGATGAACTGGGGGTGGCCGGCGGTCGCCGAGTTCCTTGCCGACCTCCCGCCATGACCCTACAATGCAGCGTGAAGGGCGATGCGCATCATCACTACCCACAGCATCCGTCGCCGACTGCGGAGACCCGACATTTCATCACATCCTCGGGCCGCGTCTCGGCCGCTTGTCGGAGCGCTGGCAGTGGTGTTGCTGGCGTTCGGCTTGTCCGCGCCGCTCTCGGCTCAGCGTGACGACGCCGGCTCCCGGCTGCGTCGCGCGGAACAGCAGCGCGAGCAGAAGCTCCGCGAACTTCGCGAGGCCGAAAGCGCGCTGGAGGATGCCGTCTCGCGCGAGAAGAGCGTGCTGGGCGCGCTTCACAAGCTTGACCGACGGGTCGACGACACGCGCAAGGAAATCCGCGCCGCGCGCAAGGCGGTGACCGTGATCGAGAGCCGCATCCAGGCGACCGAGGTCAAGATCGCGGCCCTGGTGGAACAGCAGGACGCCCGCCGCGAGCTTGTCCGCCGACGCGTCCGCGCGAACTACAAGATCAACTACCTGACTCCCGACGGCCTGTTCGCCATGGCGCTCGGACAGGGACATCTGCAGGACACGCTGGTGCGCCTCCGGTATGTCGCGGCAATCCGCGAGAAGGATGACGACATCGTCCGCCAGTTCGTCGAGGACCAGCAGGCGTTGGCCGTCGAGCGCGAGTCGCTAAGCGCAGAGAAGGTCGCCCTCACAGCGCAGCAGGCGACGCTGCTCGCGCGTGAGAAGTCGCTACAGGTGGAGCGCAAGGCGCGCGCGGACGGCCTCGCCGCCGCCCGTGGCAACCGCGCGACATGGAGCAAGACCGTCCGTGAGGTGGGCGCGCAAGCGCGCAAACTGCGGGATCTCGTTGGCACGCTGTCGCGGGCGCAGCAGCCGGAGGCGCGCCGACCGCGCAGGGCGACGCGAAGCGCCCGTGCGGCCGTCGTCGACACGCCGACCGCGCAGATGGCGTTGCGCGCCAAACCATCGGGGGCGCCACGGCTCAACCTTGACTGGCCCGTCGTCGGGACGGTAGTGAACAATGCGAGTTCCGAGCTCGAAGGCATCACGATCCGATGCGCCGAAGGCACGTCGGTCACCGCGATACAGGCGGGGACCGTCGAATACGCCGAGTGGTTCGACGGCCTGGGATTCGGCAAGCTGCTCGTGCTGAACCATGGCGAAGGACTGCGGTCGTTCTACGCGCATCTGCAGGAGTTCGCCGTCGCCAAGGGCGACACCGTCGCGGAAGGGCAGAGCGTGGGTGTGTCGGGCAGCACGGGTTCGCTGCTCGGGCCGACGCTCTATTTCGAGATGCGCCACCACTTCGATGTCGTCAGTTTCGCCGAGGTCCGCCCATAGGCGCCGCGACTTCGCGCGGAGTTCCACCGAGGTCCACAGGACGGATTACCGTAATGCGCGGATTTCCACCGATTCTGATCTCTATCTCGGCAATGTCGGCCCGGCTCCCGCTCATACTGGGCGGGTTCCTCGTTGTCGCGTTGCGCCTGGCGCCGTTCGCCATCGCGCAGGACGTGCCCGTGCCGCCGGCCGAGGAGGAGCAAGCCGCTACCGAGGCCGCCGAGGAGTTGGCGACGCTTGCCGATGTCGATAGTGTCGTCACGTCGTTGCCGTTACTCGGCGAGGTGCTGGCACGGACTAAACAGAACCACTACGACGACCCGGCGGTACAGCAACTCGTCGAGGGCGCCATTCGCGGGCTGCTCAAAACGCTCGACCCGTACAGCCAGTACTACACCGCCGAGGCGTACCAGGAACTGCAGACGGACACGCGCGGGAAATTCGGCGGACTCGGCATGTACATCGGGCTGAAGCAGAGCCGACTGACGATCATCTCGCCCATCGAAGACACGCCGGCATACAGGGCCGGCGTCACGTCGGGAGACATCATCACCGACATCGACGGCGAGTCTACCGCCGGAATAACCGCCGACGAAGCGGCGCGCAAGATGCGCGGCGAACCCGGGACCGACGTGACAATCACCATCGCGCGTGAAGGGCTCGATGAGCCGCTCACCATCACCATCACGCGGGACATCATCACCGTCATTTCCGTGAAGTTCCGACGTCTGGAGGACAACATCGGTTACGTGCGGATCACGGGGTTCATGGAGCCGACCGCCGAAGCCGTCGCCGAGGCCATCGAGTCGCTCGAAGCGGACGGCGTCGACGGGTTGATACTCGACCTGAGGAGCAATCCGGGCGGGCTGCTCAGCTCCGCGGTGCAGGTCGCGAGCATGTTCCTCGACGAAGGGGACCTGATCGTCTATACGCAGGGACGAGGGAAGCACGAGGAGTTCTTCGTCACGCAGAAGCTGACCGACACGGACCTGCCACTCACGGTGCTGGTGAACAACGGGAGCGCCAGCGCGTCGGAGATCGTCGCGGGCGCCTTGCAGGCGAACGGGCGCGCGATCCTCATGGGGAACAAGACCTTCGGGAAGGCGTCCGTTCAGAAGATCTACCCGATACAGGAAGGCGATCGCGCCACGGCAGTCAAGCTGACGATCGCGCACTACTACACGCCCGACGACATCGACATCCATGAAGTCGGCATCGAGCCGGACGTGAAGCTGGCGGCCCTCAGCGCGCTGGAAGGGCGTATGTGGCGACGCGCGCGCGCCAGCGACGCGATGCGGGAACTCCTGAAAGACGAAGGCGGCGACATCCTCGAACGCCTGGAAGCGCGCCGCCCGCGCGATACGACCTCGCCGTTGACGCGGAAGTACCGCGCGTTCATCGACGCCCTCGAGGACGACAGCATCATCCTGGGTAACGAGCTGCTGCGCTACGCGATCGCGCTGGAGACCGTGGACGACGCGGACGACTACGAGCACGACCCGCAGGTCCGCTCGGCCGTGCAGTACCTCCGCGCCTTCGAGGCGTTCCGCAACCTGCGCGTGAGCCCCTCGGCCGAGGCGCCTACCGAGCTATAGCGTCCGTCTGCCGTCGCGTACGCGGGTTGTCGCAGGTCACGCGACCCCGCCGGGCCGAGATGCCTCGGAGTGGCGCGGGTGGTATGGGCCGGCCCAACGGCGTGACCTGCCCCTGCCGCTCTCGCCCCGGGGACACGCGCTACGAGCGGGCGCGACGCCGCTCCTGAATGTCCACCCACGGCCGCACGTGGCATCGCTGGGCCCAGGCGCCATGCAGGCCGCTCAGGTCGCGCGCGATCTCGGGACGCGCGCTGGCGAGGTCGTTCAGTTCCGTGCGATCCGCGTCGATGTCGTATAACTCCCACTCGCCCGGATGCTTGTTGACGAGCTTCCACTGCCCGCGACGGACGGCCCGGTTGCCCTCGTGCTCCCAGTACAGGACGCCCTTGCCGTTGTCCTCGTTCGCGAACGTCGGGGTGAGGCCGACGCCCTCCAGCGGGTAGATGTCCTCGCCGTTGTGTTCCTCGGGGTACTCGGCTTCCGCGAGTTCCAGGCAGGTGGCCATGATGTCGGGGAGTTGTCCCGGCTGATGCCGCAAGCCGCCGCGCTCCGCGATGCCGTCCGGCCAGTGGGCGATGAGCGGCGTCGCGATGCCACCCTCGTGCACCCAATGCTTGTACTCGCGGAACGGCGTGTTCGACAGGTTGGCCCACGCGGGGCCGTAGCTCTGATAGGTCGTCTCGGCGCCGGGCATGAGGCTGGAACTGTTGCCGTACTGCACGGGATCGCCGTGTCGCGTTCGGCCGGTGGAGATGAGGCTGCCCTGTCCTTCGCCTCGCCAGCCCAGCTCCTCGGCGCACCCGCCGTTGTCGGCGAGGAACAGGATGAGCGTGTTGTCCAGCGCGCCCGTCTCCTCCAGTGCGCCGATGATGCGCCCGATGCCCTGATCCATCCGGTCGATCTGCGCCGCGTAGGCTTCCATGCGTCGCGCGTTCCACTCCTTTTCCTCGGCGGCGCCCCACGCGGGTTGCGTCGGGTCGCGGTCGGTGAGCCCCCACTCCTCCTGTAGCAGACCCGCCGCGCGCATCCTCGTAAGGCGTTCCTCACGCAGGGCGTCCCAGCCCGCGTCGAACCGGCCTTCGTAGCTACCGATGTCGTCTTCGTGCGCGTGCAGCGGCCAGTGGGGAGCGGTGTACGCGACGTATGTGAAGAACGGCGTGTCCGCCTGATCGGCCGCGTGGTCCCGTATGTACGTCGCGGCTTCGTCGCTGATGGCGTCGGTGAGGAAGAAGTCGTCGGGCAAGTCGTCGAGGTCCACCGCGTCGTTGTCGCGCGTGAGCGTCTTGGGCGCCCAGTAGTTGGCGGCGCCCGTAATGATGCCGAAGAAGGCGTCGAATCCCCGCTGTATGGGCCAACTGTGCTTCGGTCCATCCGGGGCCGTGTGGCGGGAGATGTGCCACTTGCCGCTCATGTACGTTCGGTAGCCGGAGGCGCCGAGGGCTTCGGCGATCGTCACGCAGCGGCCGTTCAGGTCGCCGCGGTACCCGTCGAGGTCGTCGTCGGACATCATGTGCCCGACGCCCGTCTGGTGCGGATGCAACCCCGTCAGGAGGGACGCGCGCGAGGGGCAGCACCTCGCCGTGTTGTAGAACTGCGTGTACCTGAGTCCCGCGAGCGCGAGTCGGTCCAGGTTCGGGGTGCGCACTTCGCCGCCGTAGCAGCCCAGGTCCGAGAACCCCATATCGTCGTTCAGGATCAGTACGATGTTCGGTCGCATTGTCGGATTCCCTGGCGTCCGCGCGGTCGTGTCAGTGTGCCGTGGCCGTCCCATCATAGCGGCCGGCGGACGTGTCGGTAAACCGGATGCGCGTGGTAAGGGCTATGCCGTGCGGGCCCGAACGGCCTGGACCTTGATCATGTTCGTCGTGGTGTCCGTGTCGAGTGGGGAGCTCGCGACGATCACGACAACGCCCGATCGCCACGGCAGTCCCGCGTCGAGCGCGGCGCCCTCGCCCTTGCGGATGAGGTCGTCCGTGTCGGTCGGCTCGGGGATGCCGAGGGGGAACACGCCGCGCGACAACTGCAACTGCCGCAGGACGCCCTCGTTCGAGCTGACGCCGAGTATCGGCACGCTCGGGCGGAATCTCGCCACCGCGCGCGCCGTCTCGCCCGAGCGGGTGCAGCAGATGATATAGTCCGCGTCCACGTGTTCGGCGAGCCGGCACGCCGACCTGCTGATCGCGTTCTTGATGCTGTTCATCGGGCCGCGCGACGGGTTCGCCGGGACGTCCGGGCCGACGGCGCCCGGCGCGGTTGCGACCTCCCGCATGATGCGCACGGCGCGAACCGGATGCTTGCCTACCGCAGTCTCGCCGGAAAGCATCACCGCGTCCGTGCCGTCGAGGATCGCGTTCGCTATGTCCGTCAACTCGGCGCGCGTGGGTCGCGGGTTCTCGATCATCGACTCGAGCATCTGCGTCGCGGTGACCACGGGCAGTCCCCGCGCGTTCGCGCTGCGGATGATCTCCTTCTGCGCCCACGGTATCTCGTGCATCGCGATCTCGACGCCGAGATCGCCCCGCGCGACCATGACGCCGTCGGCCTCGTCGAGGATGTCCTCCAGGTTGTCCAGCGCGGCGCGCTTTTCGATCTTGGCGATGAGCGGCGTGGCGTGGCCGGCGTCGGCGATCATTCGCTTCGCCGCGATGACGTCCTCCCGCGTCCGCACGAACGACAGCGCCACCCAGTCCACGCCCTGCGCGAGGCCAAACCGCAGGTCGCGCTCGTCCTTCTCCGTGAGTGACGGCAGCGTGAGCGCCTTCGTCGGTACGTTGATGCCTTTATGCTCGCCGAGCTCTCCTCCGACGACGACCTCACACACGATGTCGTCACCTACCACGTCCGCCACGCGCAGTTCCAGGGCGCCGTCGGCCATGAGTATGCCGTCGCCGATATCCGCCTCCGAGACGAGGCCGGGGTAGTTCATCGAGACGCGCTGTGCGTCGCCGGGGGCTTCGCCCGCAGTGAGGATGAACCGCTCGCCGGCCTTGAGTAGCGCTGGGCCGTTCGCCAACGTGCCGGTGCGGACCTTCGGCCCGGACAGGTCGAGTAGCGCCGCCAACGGCAGACCGACATCCGCCGCGACCTTTCGTGTCAGCGCGATGCGTTCCGCGTGCTCCGCGTGTGAGCCGTGCGAGAAGTTCATGCGGGCGACGTCCATCCCCGCCTCGGCGAGGGCGCGCACCGTGCTTTCGTCGGAAGACGCCGGGCCTAGCGTGCAGACGATCTTCGCGCGCCTACCTGTCATCGGGACCATGTCAGCCGTCGTCCTCCGAGTTGCTTATGTCCAATTCCTCAATGCGCCGTCGTAGCGTCGTCCGGCTGATGCCAAGCCACTGCGCCGCCCTGACCTGGTTGTCGCCCGAGCGCGCTAGGGCGATTCCCATCGTCGCGCGATCCATATGCGCTTGCAGCTCGTAGTAGACGTTCCCGTCTTCCGCGGGGCCAGACAGTGCCGACAGGGCCCGCTCCAGTAGCGCGGTGGGCGACCCGCCCGCGGCCGGAGGCCGCACGTGGGGATCAAGAATGTCGGGCGGCAGATGGTCCGCCAGGATGACGCCGTCCCGCGCGAACACCGCCGCCCGCCGTATGGCGTTCTCCAGCTCGCGCACGTTCCCGTGCCACGGGCAGTTCAGGAGCGTCTCCATCGCCTTAGGCTCCACGCCGTGCACGGCGCGCCCGAGCTCGTCCGAAACCCGGCGAAGGAAATGGTCGATGAGTAGGGGAACGTCCTCGCGGCGCTCACGCAACGGCGGCACCTTCAGGGACACCACCTTGAGCCGGTAGTAGAGATCCTCACGGAAGCTGCCATCGGCGAGGACGTCCTCCAGCGGGATATTCGTCGCCGCGATGATGCGCGCCCGCACGGGCAGCGTCTGTGTGCCGCCGACGCGCTGAAACTCGCGTTCTTGCAGGGCGCGCAACAGACGGACCTGCAAAGCCGGCGACGTGCTGGCAATCTCGTCGAGGAACAGCGTGCCGTCCTCCGCAGCTTCTATCTTGCCGATGGAACGCGCCTCGGCGCTCGTGAACGCGCCCTTCTCGTGGCCGAACAGTTCGCTTTCGAGCAGCGTCTCGGCGAGCGCCCCGCAGTTCACCACGACGAACGGCCGCCCACGCTCCGGGCTGCTGTGGTGGATCATCCTCGCCACGCCCTCTTTGCCCGTGCCGCTTTCGCCGTCGATGAGCACCGTGACGCGGTTCATCGTCAGCATGCCGATGAGCTTGTATATCTCCTGCATCGCCGGGCTTTCGCCGACGAGCTGGACTGGGGAGGCGTCGGCGTCGGGTGCGTCTTTGGCGGGGGGCGCGGAAAACTCGGTGCGAAGGGCGTGCGCCTGCTCGATGCGTTCGAGAAGCGCGCGGAGACGCGCGAGGTCGAGCGGCTTCGTCAGGTAGTCGTACGCGCCGCGTTGTATCGCCTCGATGGCGGTCTGCGCGGTTCCGTAGGCCGTCATCACGATCACGTAGGCGTCGGGCCGCATCTCGCGGATGCGTGGCAGGGCGTCGAGGCCGCTGAGGCCAGGCAGCCTGATGTCACAGATGACGACATCGGGCAGTTCGTCGCGGACCTTGTCGAGACCATCCTCGGCGGTATGGGCGACCACCGCGCGGTACCCCTGCCCTTCGAGGAACTGCTCGAAGGCCCACGTCGCCTTCTCCTCGTCGTCGATGACGAGGACGGTCTTGATCTCTCCGGGGGTCATGCCGTCTCGGCCTCCTCGCCTCGCGCCCTCGCGTCTCGGGGAAGACGCACGGTGACACGCGCCCCTCCGTCCGTCCGGTTTTCCACGATGAGCTCGCCTCCGTGTCGTTCGACGAGCCCCTTGGTCGTGGTCAGGCCGAGGCCGCTGCCTCGTGTCTTGGTGGTGTGGAACGGTCGGAACAGCGACTCCATCGCCTCATCGCTGAATCCCGGCCCGCTGTCTTCGACCACGACTGATACTACGGCTTCCTTGACGGCAATGGAGACACCCACTTCGCCGCCGTCCGGTTGCGCCTGCACGGCGTTTAGCAGGACGTTCAGGAAGACGCGCTTCAGCGCTTCAGGGTCCGCGTGGGCGACCGGCGCCGCGTCGCAGTGCAATGCCACCTCGATCCCGTGCCGCGCCAGATTCGCGGACATGAGGCCCAGCACGTCGCGCATCGTCTCATCGACGCGCGTTGGTTCGAGGACCATCGGCGCGGGCCGGGCGAAGTCGAGCATCTCCTCGACGATGCCGTTCAGGCGGTCGATCTCCTCCAGCGTGTTCTCGACGTAGCGCGCCGTCTTCTCCTCGGTGGTCTGCTCTCCGGCGAGCTGCAGCATCATCTTGATGGACGACAGGGGGTTGCGTATCTCGTGGGCGAAGGTGGCGGCCATCTGGCCGGCGGTCGCCAGGCGCTCGTGTTCCAGCAGTTCCTCCTGCGATCGCCGGAGCTGTCGTGTCATGTCGTTGAACGCGCGGCCGAGGCGTCCCACTTCGTCCTCGGTCCGCACGCGCACGGACTGCGTCAGGTCGCCGTCGGCGACCTTCCCCGCGACGGTGACCAGCTCGCGGATCGGCGTCGTGATCGCCTTGCCGAGGCCGTGGCCGATGAGCAGCACCAGCGCGATCCCCGCGATGGCCACGCCTGCGATCATGAACGCCATCCGTCGCTGCGCCAGTCGCACCCCGTCCAGCGACGCCACGAAGGTGACGAGCACCGCGCGTCGGTCGTACGGGATCGGCTCATGCACCATCCGGTAAGACGATCCCTGGGCGGCGAACGTGTGCCGCTCGTCCGGGTCGGTTACAGCGTTGCGCAGCAACTCGCGTAGGCGTGTGTAGTCGTCCTGGGTGAAGTCGGCGGTGTCGAGGGTGTATCCCAGCATGTCGCCGTTCTCGGCGGAGCCGATGATGTCGACGCCGAACGCCTTCTGGAACGGCTTGTAGGTCGAAGCATCGTCGAGGATGAGATACGACGCGCCCTGAGCCACATCCACCCAGTGAGTGATTTGCTCGTCGATGTCGTTCTCTGTGTACAAGTTGAACAGGACGAGTGCGGTCACGGCCGTCAACCCGATGACGCCGATGACCAGGACGGAATACGGCGCGGAGATCTTGCGCTGGATGGGCCAATGGCGGACGCCGCGGATGGGCATTCTCGCTCCTTACCGTCACGGGCAGACGCTAACACGCGCGCTTGGGAGCTAGCAAGACGCGTGCCCGATGGGCTACCACTGTTGAACGGGACTTCCCACCCGACGCGGACACCCATGCGCATCGCTCTGCGCGAGCGCGAAGGCGCCGGGCAAAGTCGCTGAACAGTGCCCACGCGGGTAAGGTCCGCAGTGGCCGACATGGCACATCATGGACGCGGAGGGATGCTTTGCGATGCCATTTCTCGACAAGCTGACCCTGTTGCGGCATCTGCTGGAGCGATATGACCTGTCTACTGCCTCGGTTCTCGATGCCGGTTCAGGACGCAGCAGCGCTCGGGCCTTGCTGGAGCAGAATCCTGCGGCTGCGACCTTCGTGTGCGCTCCCGACGACGACCTCAAGGCAGGCCATGTCAGGGAAGAGCTGGCCGGGACATCCGCGTCTGACGCATCGCTGGAGCAGGCGGACCTTCGCGACCGCTCGTTGTTCGCCGAGGCGTCGTTTGGGTTCGCCGTAGCCGACTATCTCGTCAGTGGACTCGAGTGGGGCGCCCAGTATGCGGTGCTTGCGAACCTGTACCGCTGGCTCGCGCCGGGAGGGGATCTGGTCGTCGTCGACATAGAACCCCCAGGCCACGCAACTGAGGAATCCTGGGCTGCGGGAGCGCTACTGTTTTGGTCCCGGTTCCTGAAGGCCTATCCTGACCGGGCGCTCGTAGAGCCAACGTACTATCCGCAGCGCGCCGCTGTGGACTGGCTGGACGGGCTCGGCTTCGTAGACGCGAGGGAGGAGATGCATCCGAAGTATTTCGACCGCACATGGGCGCTGGATTGCTATGGACAGGCCACGAAGTTCTTGCGGCGAGTCGGAACAGAGGCGCTTCGCGTTGGCGTAGAGGCGGAACTCCAAGTCCTGCGGGATCGCGTCATGAACTCGCGCGCGTACGATACGCCGGGAATCCACTGGACGAGTAACTACGTGATACACGTCCGCAAGCCGTGGTGATGACCGTGTCGCCGCCTGAGGGGACCAGTTGCCATTGGGCGGGCGGCCATGTCGTTCCGTGTCGGCAAGCGGACGATCCGCGCCGTCCAGATCGGACATCAGCGGAACCTGCACGAGAATGAGGCCGGCGCCTCAAGGCGCCACAGGTTGTTCATGCGCCGTCGAGGAGATGCGCTCATTCGCGTGCTGTATGGCCTCCAGCATGTATTTCCTGCTGTTGGACGTCGTGATGTTCCATCCAGACCTGTTCGGCTGATCCGTCACGTCGTAGTCGTACACCCAGACCGCCGCGAGCGCGACATCGTGCTCCACCTGCGCTTGGAGCATCTCCGCGAATCGTACTGCGGCGTGCTCGGGGCCGCCCTCCGCGAAATCGTCGACTCCAAACTCCCCGACGAAGAGAGCTTTCCCCTGCCGTCGGCTGGCCTCCGCAGCGAGGCCGACCACTTCGGCCACCGACGCGCGATGGTCGGGAGCAAATCGGACTTCGTCTTCATACACATGGACGGAAACCATGTCATGGGGAGACGGCGTTACCAACGCGATGTTGGACATGAATTCGGCGCGGGTATCCAGTTCGCCCCAGCCGCCCCCAAGCCGCATGCTCTCCGCATGCGGGCGAGGCGCGGCGTTTCCCGGCGTTATCGGGCGGGTCGAGTCAAGGGAACGGACGACCTTCGCGAACTCCTCGAAGGCGGCGGCGACCATGTCCGTGGTGAGATCATCGTCCGGTCCTCTGACACTCGGGGTGCCCAGGGTCGGCAGAATGCGAGGCCGATACTCGGCAGCGTTGGGTAGATCGACCGCGAGGCTGTATTCGTTACCGAACTCCCATGCCCAGATGGCCGGAGAGTACCTGTAACGCGACACGATGTCACGCGTGTACCGGCGCATGAATCCGATGGTCTCGCTGTCGGGATTGCCCCACTGGTTTCGCGGTTCGTCGACAAGGTCGGGCACGGCGGAAGTGTGCCAGAACAGACTGGGTATCAGTCCTATGCCGCTCTCCTCCGCGGCAGCGACGATCTCATCCAAGACACCAAGATAGACCTCGCGGCGCTCTTCATACTCGGCCAACTGACTGGGGTAGAACCCCGTGGCTATGAAGCGCGCGAAGGGGATGCCGTGCGCCGCCAGCGCGGCGAACTGGGGTCTCCGGGCGGCTGTCCCGTCGAACTCCGGGACATAGTTCACCCCGATTGCGCGGAAAGGCACGCCATCGTGCAGTAGGACCCCGCCGTCCCCGACCGTCAGTCTCCGACCATCTACTGCCGGCCGTGCGTGCACGACACTGGACGCGGCCAGGAGCAAGGCGAGCATCGCGCCCACGCTTCTCGCGTCACTGAACCGAGACATAGTGTCCCTCTCGATTTCGTAGCGAGTGCAGTGGGGTCAGTATCTCACGGGCCTCAGCGCTGAACACCGCGGCCCGGATGTCGGCGAGGGGGCGGATCAGACCGCGCAGAGGGTCCTCACGAGATCGGCCATGACGTTCTCGCGCAGAACCCACGCGCGCCCGTCCGGCAACCGTTCGAGGATCACCGCGCCGGTAAGAAGCGCGCGCTCCATCGAGACTACCTCGGTCTCTTGGGCGACGCGTTCCACGTCGTCGTGGGCCAGGCCGGCGGCGCGAGCCCGGAAGCGCGTGTCGTCCGCGCCGTGAGGCTCGCGCCGTGCCAGATGCTCGCGCGAATCCTGCATCGTTACTTGCTCAGCACGAGGCGGCGCGTCGAGATGCCGTCGGCCGCGCGCAGCTCAACGTAGTAGACGCCGCCGGCGACCATCTCGCCCAGGTCGTTGCGACCGTCCCAGTACGCGGACCCCGCGCGCGAAAGGTGACTCCCCGCCTCGCGTCTGCCAAGCTCCAGCGTGCGCGTCAACCCTCCGCGCGCGTCGTAGATGCGCAGGCTCACCTCGCTCGCCTCGGAGAGCGAATACGGTATCCACGTCTCCGGGTTGAACGGGTTCGGGTAGTTCGCGTGGAGCGCCGTCACAACATTGGGCGTGACCACCTGAGACCGCGTCATGCGAGAGGTGAGCAGACGACCGTTCGGGTCGCTGAACCTCACGTCGCGCAACTGCACCGCGTCGAGCAAGCGTTCCGCCGTGACCTCGCCACGAGAGCGCACGAGGAATCTTGCGACCACGCCCGACGACGGCCCCGCCACGCGTTCCGCCAGGTCCAGCCGCACGCCCGCCAGCAGCGAGCCGGTCGGATCTTCGACGGACGGTAGCCAGTAGGCCCGCGACCCGAGGATGTCGCCCGGCTCCAAGCCGTCCATCACGACATCCGGCGACACCATGCTGACGCGCATTTCGTAGCCCGCGATTGTCTCAGCCGACTCCGCCGTGACGACGACCTCGCCCAGGTTGGCCGACACTCGGTTCGCGCTGAGCGAGAGGCGCACCGAGGCGCTTCCCGACACCAGAGCCGGGGCGCCGGCCGACACCAACCCCGCTCCGAAGTTCGTCGCCACGGTGACGAGGTCCACGATGTTGACAACGCCGTCGCCGTTCAGGTCACGGGAGTCTCCCGGATCGAGGTTCTGCCCAAACACCGTCGATACCAGCACCAAGTCTCGGATATCGACGATTCGATTGCCGTCCACATCCCCCGGGATCGCCTCGACGGCGGCCCCGGCGAGTTGGTAGATGCCGCCCGAGGTGATCTGCGCGGAGACGCCTCCCGCCGCACGCTCAGAGCCCAATGCCACCCATTCGTCGCCCGTGAGACGATACACAGTCGCCGACGTGCTACTCGTCGGGATGGTGAGCGTCGCGGGTTCGGCGAACGTGGTGATCGTCCCGGTAGCTGCGCGCACGGAGACGCCAAGGAGAGAGCCCTCCACGGAGTCCGCGAGCGGCGGCAGGGCGCCCGAAGGCGCGGTGTCGAAGCTGACCGCCGCCGTTCTCAGGACGTTCGTGAACAGCCCGCGATCCGGCGCCACCAGCGCCGTGCCATCGGCGAGCGACGCCGTGCCGCCCTGGACGCGCATCCACGCGACGTTGAACGCGTCGGATACCACCGTCTGATCTTCGTTGCCCGCAGCGTCAACCGACGTCACGGCGTAGTAGACGGTCGACCCGGCGGGCAGCGCGGTGTCCGTGTAGGAGTTCAGCGACACCTGCGCGCCGACGGGCGTCAGGCCGGTCGCGTCGGCGATCGCGACGCCGGAGCGATACACGTTGTAGGTGGTGGCGTTGGGGTCGGCCTGCCACGACACGGCCAAGCCGCGCGCATCCGCCGTCGGAACGGCTGTGACGCCCGTGGGCGCCGTCGTCGGCGGCGTGCGGTCCACGGTTACCGTGTAGGCGTCGGATTCGGTGACGTTGCCCGCGGCGTCGGTCGCGCGCACCACGAGCGTGTTCTCCTCCGCGGGCAGGGCTACCGTGGCGTCGAACGTGGCCGCGATGTCGAGCGCCGTCTCCACGCCATTCACCACGACGACCAGCGCCGCCACGCCCTCGGGACGCTCGTCGGAGACGCGACCCGCGATGCGCGTGGTCTCTCCCGCGGAAGCGCCGGGCGCCGTGTCGATGCGCAGCGTCGGTGGTGACAGGTCGACCGCGATCGAGAACGACTCCGAGCGGTCGCTCACGTTGCCGGTCGAGTCCTGGGCTGTCGCAGTCAGGGTGTTCTCACCCTCGGCGAGGCGCACGTTCGGTATGGAGAACACGCCTGCCAGATCGTTGATCTCCGTGACGCCCACCGGCGACGAGTTCACCCGCAACGCGATCGTGATTGGCAGCGCCCCCGAGAGGTCCGGCACCAACCCGGTGACCGTGAAGTTCGACTGATTCGTCGCGGGGGGCAGTCCGTCGAAGCGCGGCGCTTGCGGCGGATCCAGGACGACGTCGAAGCTCCATGTCGCGAAGCTCACGTTCCCGGACAGGTCGGTGACCTGCACGCCGATCTCGTTTGTGCCGGTGGACAGGAGGTTCGCGCCGGTGTTCAAGGACCGCTCCAGAGACGCGACCGTTGCCGTGTCACCCGAGTCGAGCGAGCGTTCCAGGGAGTTCAGTTCCAGCGGATCGAACGACGCGCCACCACCACCCAGCGTTCGCTCCAACGAGTTCAGTTCGAGGGGGTCGAAGGAGAACCCGCCGCGCGCGTCCTGCATCATTATCAGCAGGATACGGCGTATGAAGATCCTCGCCTCTCCTGTCTCTCGATTGAAGGATGCGTTCCCGTCCTCTTCGAGTTGCCCGAGGATCAGCGGGCTATCTCCCTGCGAGTCGTTCAGGAACAGAGAGACGTTGTCCGGGTCGACACCCGACGACCCGTCCACGGTCGTGAACGAGAGGATGTCGAGACCGGCGCTGTTGACGGAGTCGCCGGGCTGCGGGAAGCCGACCGTGACGTTCGGGTCGGTGGTGTCTTCCGCGGCCGTGTCGATCGTGAACGTCCAGGTCGCCTCCGCCGGGTTCCCGACAAGGTCCGCGACGCGCACGACGACCTGGTACGTCGTCTGGTCCTCCAGTTCGGGGCGATAGTTTATCTGACCGGTGGTTACGATGAAGTCGTAGTTCGGGGCGTCGACGACGTTCTCAAGCGTTCCGTCGACCGGTCCTACGAGCATTTCCACGGAATCAGGGTCTACGTCCTGACCGACGATCGTAGCGGACACTAGCGGATCAGTCCTCGTGACGTCTTCGCCCTCGTTCGGCACAAGACCCTCGATTCTCGGGGGCGTGCCGTCGACGGAGAAGTTCAGGAGTTTCGTCGTCGGGTTGCCCGCGATGTCCTGTAGGGTGACGACGGCGTTGTGGTTTCCGACATCCCCGTCAGTACCGGCGGAGAACGGCTCCGGCGCCTGGAATGTGAGACCTTCCGTGGTCACGGAGGCCGTGACCGGGGCGCCATCAACGTCCAGGGTCACCGATGTGGGCTCTACGCCGACCGCGTCAGTGAACGAGACGGAGATCACGTCCTGCGTCGCGGGAGTCGTGCTGTCCGGCACGGGATCGACGAAGAACGCCTCGGGAGGCGTCGCGTCGAGCGTTACGGTGAGTGGCGCCGCCTCTGCCTGGTTGCCTACCGCGTCGGTGGCCGTCGCGGTGATCGTGTTCTCGCCCTCACGCAACGTCACGAGCGCCGTCGCGAACGTCGTGTCCGTGACGAACGTCTCGACAGGAGCGCCGTTCACGGTCACGCTCACCGTGGCGCCGAGGTCCACGCCGCTGCCCGTGATGGACACCGTGGCAACGTTCGTGATCGGGTCGACGGGATCGAACACCGGCGCCGCGGCCGCGCCCTTGCGGACGATGTCGAACTGCTGGATCGCGCTCACGTTGCCCAGCTTGTCCGTCGCCTGCACGAGCAGCACGTGGGCTCCGTCCTCGACGGGCGACGTGAAGAACGTCGCGACGCGCTCTTCGAGCGTGAACGCCAGCTCCTGCCCGTCATACACGCCTACCACGCTCTCTACGCCCGCGAGGTCGTCCGTGACGACCAACTGCACGCTGATCTCCGCCTCGGCGATGGTCACCGTTCCACCGGCTGCGGCGTCCTGGCCGTTGACCTTGACGGCGGTGATCACCGGCGGCGTGATGTCCGCCAGGCGCGCATCGAAGATGACCTCACCTTCGAGGGTCGAGGGGTTGCCGGCAAGGTCGGCCGCCTGGATGACCACGGAGACGGTCGCGCCGTTCTCGAACGGCTCCGGCGTCTGGTATGAGAACGTCCCGAGCGCGTCGTCGTAGCCGACGTCGGCTGCTATGCCGTCAAGGAGCAGGACGATCGCCGTCGGGTCGATGCCACTGAGCGCGTCACGCGCGACACCCTCGAACAGCGGCAGCACCTGCGGCGACGCCGTCCCCAGCGTCGGGGTGATGAGAGATAGACGCGGCCCCTGTCGATCCACGATGACCGTCACGGCCTCGGAGAGCTCGGACGTGTTCTCGACCGCGTCCTGAGCGAACGTCTCGATGAAGTGTGGTCCGTCTTCCGTCAGCGTCACGGCGGCCGTCCAGCCGCCGCTGTCGTCAGCGTCGGACACGGCGCGCACGGCTCCATCGACGACGACGGAGACCTTGGCGCCCGCCTCGGCGCTACCCGTGACGGCCAGGTTCTCCTCGGCCGTGGCGAGTGGAAGCTCGCCGACTACGGGCGCGTCCGGCGGCGTAGTGTCCACGGTGAACGCCCATCCCGCCGTGCCCTCGTTGCCTCGCACGTCGGCGAAGGTCAGGAGGACATCATGCGAACCGTCCGCGAGGGGCGCGTCCACCGACAGGGCGACGATACCGTTCCGCTCGTCGGTGGGCAGGAAGCGGAAGCTGGTGGCGGCTCCGTCCAACTGAACCGCAATGGACTCCGGGTCCACGCCGGATTCCGAGTCCTGTACGACGCCCTCAATGGCGGGTAGCGGATCGGCGATGGTCTCGTCACTCCCGGGCGAGGAGCCGAAGCCGGTCGGCGCTGTCTCATCGGCCGCGGTCGGGTCTACGGTGAACACCGACGCCTTGACGGTCGATGCCCCGCTTGGCTTGGTCGCGGATACGGACACCAGGAACACGCGCCCGGCGACGAGCAGTTCAGTCGGCGTGAAACTGGCGACGCCCTCGTCAGGCGAGAAGGACGACGCGACGACTTTGCCGTTCAGGCGCATCTCGACCTCGACGTCCGCCTGGCTGAGGCCGGCGTCGACGGTTGCCGTCAGCACGGGCGTCCGCGTGGAGACGATCGCGCCCGTCTCGGGGCTGGTGATCGTGACGATCGGCTCTGCGGAGTCCACCACGACGGACTGCTGCGCGGAGGCCGGCCCGTCGGCGGCAGGCTCGCGTATGAAGACGCTGATCGTGTGTTCGCCGTCCTCAAGCGCGGGCGTGGATACGCGGAACGCGCCGTTCGCGTCGACATCGCCCTCGGCGGAATCCAAGCCGTCGATCTTCAGCGCCGCAATGGCGCCGGGACTGTCGCTCTGACCGGATACGATGAGGATCGGGTCCGACACGAACGCGGCGATCTCGTCCACCTCCGGCGCGCCCGGCGGGACGTTGTCGAGTTGGAAGCCGTCGGAGAGCGTCGGGCTGCCGTCGGTGGGCGTGAGCTGCAGCTCGACCGTTTCACCGTTGGCGTCCGGCAGGTCGATGGTGGTGTCCCACGCTGCCTCGTACTGACCCGTGCTCAGTCCGACGAGCTCGCCCGACGCGCCCGCGGCCGGCGTCCAGTCGGCGCCGTTGGTTCGATACTCGACGGTCACGTCCGCGCCGATACCGGCGTTCGGGTTTTCCAGCAGATAGCCGATGCGTAGTGTCCCGGCGGCGCCGGACACGCTCACGCCGGAAACGACGACCTCGGCCGCCTCGACCGTCGGACCGGAGCCCTCGGCGGTGTCGATGTCTTCACCCGAGACACCCGTGACGACGAACGAGTATTCGCCTGCCGTTAGGGCCTCCTCGGCGGCGTAGGTCACGCCGTTCGCGAGGTTGCCCTTTCCGCCGGTCATGTCGATGTCGCGCGTGCTGCCGTCGGGCAGCGTCAAGGTGAGCACCACGCTGTCAGGATCGGGCGCTCTTCGCGCGGTGTTCGTCACCGTCACCTCGAACCCGAACACGTCCGACGGCGATCCAAACGGCGGGTCTACGAACGCGCCGGTCACCGAGAATCCATCTTCGATTTCGCCCGTGACAACCACGCGGATGGTTCTCGCCGTCGACTTGCCGCGGTCGTCCTCGATGCGCAGCAGTATCGGGTGCGTGCCGGCGTCGCCTTCAACCGGACGGACGGTAAGCACGCCGTCGACCAGTTCGATGCGGCCGGGCAGTTCGGTCGTATCGAGGAATACCGTCGTCGGGTCGCCGTCGGGGTCCGAGGAGTATTCCTTCAGGTCGATGGAGCCTTCTCCACCCTCCTCGATTTCAAGGGTGGGGAGCTGTGAGAGATGCGGCGGGCGGTTCTTTCCCGGTTGCACGCGCACCGTGAGCGTGTCCGAGGCAGTCCCCCCGAACCCGTCGTCGGCCGTGATGACGATGTCGTATTCACCGTTGTCCGAGGCGCCGCGCTCCGGCTCCCACGTCAGCACGCCGTCTACGAACGTGGCGCCATCAGGCAGCGGCTCGGCGGTGAGCGTGAGTTCGTTGCCGTCCGGGTCGGACGCTTCGACGGTCACTACGAGCGTCTCGCCCTCTTCGACGTTCCTCGACGTGAGGGCCGCGAGGATCGGATCGCGGTTCGGCGGGTCGTCGAGCGTGACGACGATCGCCTGCTCTACCTTGGTCCCGGCGGCGTCCGCCGCGGCGACGGTGAACGTGGCGGTCTCGGAATCAAGCGTCGGGGCCAACTCGACGACCACGCGGGCCTGCGCGCCGGACGTCTGCTCTAGCACACGCGCCCAACTGGGCAGGCCCGTCACGGTCAGCGTCACGTCTTCGCCGTCGGGATCCGACGCGGTCGCCTCGATATCTACGACATCCTCCTTCGTCACGGTCACGTCGGGTTGGATGGCGTCGAACACCGGTTCGCGGTTCACGTCGAAGACGACGAGCGTGATCGTAACTTCGGCCGTCTTGACTTCGGCATCGGCCGCGTCCTCGCGGTCTCTCACGCCGACGGTGATGAGGTGCGAGCCGTCTGAGTCGAAGTCGATGTTCTCCCACGTGAGCTCACCGGCGGCTTCATCGAAGACGATCTGCTCGTTACTCGAGTCCACCTCGAAGAAGAGCGGGTCGTCTTCGGGGTCGGACGTTGCGATGGACAGGCTCCAGAGTTCCTGGCCTTCCTCCGCGACATCCAGCAGCGTCGAGACCTCGATGGACGGCGCGAGGTTCGTGATTTCGCCCGCGACGAGAACCGTCTCCGCGGTGGCGCCCAACTCGCCGTCGTACACCGCCCACCGGATGGTGAACTCCTGCCCGGCGATGTCGGCCGCCGCGGTGAACGAGAACGTCTTCACGAAGTCCGGGCCGTCGAGCGTTTCGTCAGCGGTGTTGAACGCGCGGATTGCGGCATCCAGGGCGTCGTTGGCGTCGCGCGTGGACGCCGAGATCGTTAGCGTGTCCGTGATGTTGTCGTCCGACCCGACAACGTCGAAGGAGATCGACTCATCGAGGGGGGCCGAGATCGCCGCCTCGACGGCAAGACGCGGAGGCCCGTTGGGTCGCCGGACCTTGATGAGCAGACTGGTAATCGTGCCACGTAGGCCGAGCTCAGGGTCGTCGATGTCGTTGATGCCGTCGCTTGCGCCAAGTGTGAGGGCGAAGTTGCGGACGCGCGCGGTGCCAGCCTCAACGAAGCCGGTGAGAAGACCCGTCTGCGGGTCGATACTGAAGTCCGGCTGCGGCTCGGTTGGGTCGGGAACCACCTCCTCAATGAGCAGGATCGAGTAGGTGACCGGATCATCCTCGGGATCGCGCGCGACGATCGGGTAAGGCGGCCCCTCCTCACCCGCAATCATGAACGCGGGCGTCGGCCGCTCGAAGACCGGCGGCAGGTTGTCCTGCACTTCGACGGCGAACTGCGCCGCGCCCGTCGCGGTCTCGGCGCTCACGGTTATCACAGCCGCGCCCGGCGACAGGAACGTCAGGGTCAGCGTCGAGTCGGTGACGTCCGCGATCACTACCGTCGGATCGGAAGAGGCGGCGGAGATGATCGGCTCGGAATCCACGTCGGTGAAGAGCGGGTTGTCGCCACCGAGGTCGATGACCACGGGCTCGGCGCCTTCCAGCGCGCGCACGGTTTCCAGCGCGCGGTCAGGATTCATCTCAGTATCGTCCGGTATTTCGCCGATCTTGACACTTACGGTGGCGGGATCGCCTGCGTCGCGGCCGTCCGTGCCGACGTACGTGAATCCGTCGGTACCTGAGAAGTCCGGGTTGGGCGTGTAGGTCGCGAGCGAGCCGTCTATGACGACCTGCCCATTCGCCGGAGCCTCGGCGACGAGGAACGTGACGGGATCGCCATCGGGATCCTGACCTGTCAGGGCGATCGTCACGACACCGTCTTCGTCGACGACGTCATCCTTGGGTTCGACCGTCGGCGGGTCGTTGATCTCGGCGATGGTCACATCGACGGTAGCGGACGCGCTCTCGGCGTTGGAGTCGTCGCGGGCCACGACCGTGAAGCTGTCCACGCTCTGGAATCCGACGATGGCCTGCCGCGCCGACTCGTAGGTCGCCGTGTCGCCGGTGACGTCCGCCTTGCCGCGTTCAGGCTGTGCGACGACGGCGAACGTGACGGGGTCGCCGTCGATGTCCTCGGCTTCGAGGGTGATCGAGACGGTATCGCCCTCGACCACGTCGCCGGGAGCAGTAGCGGCGATCACTGGGGGATCGTTCACGTCCCCGATGGTGATGCTCACCGTGGCGGCCGTCTCGCCGTCGCTCTCCCCGTCGTTGACGTTGAATGTGAACGAATCCTGGGCCACGAATCCGGCCGTCGGCTGCCGACGTGGCGTGTACAGCAGGTTCGGGGCATCACCCGTGAGTGCGCCCAAGGAGGGCTCGGTCGCCACGGAATACGTGAGCGGCGCGTTCTCCGCGTCCGTGCCCGCAAGGACGATATCTACCGACGCGTCTTCCGCGACGGCCACGTCTTGCGGCGTCGCGATCGGGGGTATGTTGGCGACCGTCACGTCGATGGCGACCGAGATCTCCGCCGTCTGGTCAACGCCGTCGGATGCTGTGAAGACCACCGTCTCGACGACGTTCTCCGTCGCCGTGGACGTGTAGACGGCCGTTCCGTCGGTGATCTCCACGATGCCGCCTAGCGACGCCGTCGCCTTGAACGTCACGACATCTCCGTCCTCGTCCTCGGCGGAGAGGGCGAACGTTACCGGGTCGGCCACCGCCGTTTCGACCGTCCCCGCGGGTTCCACGGCGAACTGCGTCGGCGGCGTGTTGACCGGCGTGATCGTCACGGCGATGGTCGCGGTTTCGCTGTGGACCAGGCCGTCGTTCGCGGCGTACTGGAACGTGTCGGTGGCCTGGAAGCCTTCGGTGGGCTGGCGGAGCGCCGTGTAGGTTGCCGTCGCGCCGTCGAGCGTCACCGTCCCCAGCACGGGCAGTACGACTAGCTCGGGCCGAACGACGCGCGTGAAGGTCAGAGGATCGCCGTCGGCGTCCTCGGAGACGAGGTCGACGGTCGCGCTAGCGCCCTCCTCGACGGCCAGGCTGCCGTCCGTTGCGACCGGGGCGTCATTGATGGGTAGGATGGAGATCGTGATGAGCCCGGGCGCGGCGCTGTCCGCCAATCCGTCGTTGGCGAAATACGTCAGCGTTTCGGTGACGACGCCTTCTGGGTCGTCAGGGTTCGTCGGCAGACGATTCGCCGTGTAGACGAAGTTCGGCGCCTCTCCCGTGAACGTGCCGAACTGCGGCTCGCCGTCAACGCGGATGGTCAACGCGTCGCCGTCGATGTCCTCACCCGCGACGATGACGTCGACGGACGCGCCTTCCTCGACGGGGTCGACTGCGACATCCGGGACGGTCGGGGGATCGTTCTCGGACACGATGGTGATCGTGATCGGCGCGGGCTCGCTGTTCCCGATGCCGTCGAACGCGACGAACATGAACGTGTCCGTGTCGACGAATCCCTCCGTCGGCTGACGGTTGGGCGTGTAGGTCAGTAGCGTGCCCTCGCCGCTCAGCGTGCCCAGCTTTGGCAGTTCCGAGATGCTGTAGGTCATCGCGTCGCCGTTCGGGTCCGACGCGATGAGCAGGACGCTCGTCGATTGCGTCTCCAGCGCGTCCGCGCTGCCCGCGAAGGCCAGCGGAAGGGCGTTGGTGACATCGATCGTGACGGTGAAGTCGGTGATGTCCTCGCCGTCGTCGGCATGGACGACTAGGACTTCCTTGCCGGTCCAGTCGGCCGCCGGGGTGTAGTCGACTACGAGGGCATCGGAGTCGAACTCATAGGTACCCACGGGCTCGCCGGTCACCTCGACGACGACGGGTACGCTCGTCAGGTCGTTCTCGACATCGGTGACAGCGATCTCGAAGGTCAGCGGCGTATTCCGCCCGCCCGGTACCGTGCTGCCCTCGACGCCGACGATGGACACCACGGGCTCGTCGTTGATCGGCGTCACTTCCACGGTGAACGTCTTGGACGTAGTAAGCCTTGTGAAGTCTTCCTTCGTGCTGTCGTCGGTGGCGCTGACGGTGATCGTCACTTCGCCGACATCGCCGGTGTTCGCGTTGGGCAGCGGACGGAACCCGATCGTGCCCATGGTCCCCTGGAGCGTCAGCGTCGGCGTCGGGATGATCGTCGGGTCGCTGCTCTCGACGGCCCACGTCAGCGTCTGCAACGGATCGCCATCGACGTTTCCCGCGTCGATGTCCTCGATGTACACAACCTGACCCACGGCATCCTCGTCGAGGTGGAGGCCGCCGTTGGCGAGCTTGAGCGTGAACGTCGGCGGCGGGTTCACCGGGTGCACGTGCACCGGTATGTGCAGAGGCGTCAAGTCCTGGCTATCGCTCACGTCCACCGTGATGACGGCCGTTCCGCCGGAGAGCGGCACGCGGTCGAACGACAGCACGGCGAGCCACGTCTTCGTCTTCTCGTCATACACGGTCAGCGTTGCGAAGACGTTTTCCAGCACATCGACGCCCGCGCTGTTACTGACGCTGTCCGTCACGGACGCGGAGATGGACATCTCCTGGCCCGATTCGTCGGGGCCGCCGGAGGGGCCGATGCCTGTGAGCGCGACCTCGATCGCCTCGGAGGGCACAAGCACGCCGAGGAGCTCATCCAGCCTCGTCAACTCGGCCGTGGACACGACATCGATCGTCGGGAAGTCGTTCACGGGCTTCACGACGATGTCGAAGGTCTCGACGGTCGTGGCGTTCTCTGACTGCCCGTCGTCGGCCGTGACGGTGATGGTCACCGCGCTGATGTCGAGGGTGGCGACGTTCGCGTCCGGCTCCGGCTCGAAAGTCAGCGTCGTCCCACTGACGGCCGGGTCCGGCACGATGGACGGATGGCTGCTGAAGGCCGTTATCTTGACGGTCTCCTCGGCTTCGTCGGCCCCGCCGCCCGGCGTGACGCCTGCCAGAGACACGTCGGTCGCGCCAGAATCCTCGTCGACGTTCACGTCCGCGATTATGTCGATCGTCGGGGGATCGTTCACCGCGACGACGTCGACGGTGAACGTGCGGGACGAGGAGTTGACGTTCGGCGATACGTCGCTGCCCTCGTCCGTGGCGATGACGGTGATCTCGACCAGGCCGTTGGCGTGCGGCTCTGGCGTGATGATCAGCGAGTCGCCGCTCACGATGATGTCGGAGATGATCCACGGCGTGTCGCTTTCGGCGCTCAGGAAGACCTTCTGCGTCGACTCGTCGGACCCGCCGCCCGGATTGAGGTTCACAACATCGATCGTCGTCGAAGGCTCGTCTTCGTCGATCTGGACATCGGCGATGGTGTCGAACGTGGGCGCGTCGTTCACCGCGTTCACCACGATCGTGAACTCCTGGGACGACGTGTTCACGTCGGGCGACGCGTCGGAGCCGCTATCCCAGGCCGTCAGGGTGATCGTGACGGTTCCGTTCATGTCCGCTTCGGGAGCGAACGACAGCTTCGCCGTATCGCCCGAGAGCGTGACGGTCGGGTCCGGTACGACGGTCGGGTCGCTGCTCTCGGCGACGAACTCCAGTTCCTGCGTGTCCTCGTCGGCGCCACCACCCGGCCCGATGCCCGTAACCGTCAGCTTGTAAGGATGGATTTGTGTCGCATGAGAAGCAGTGAATTCACCTTGACAGGAATGGGCCCG